>NZ_JFAO01000020.1:0-74920 GCF_006408945.1 Bifidobacterium sp. UTBIF-78 | reverse complement strand
TTCCCTCGCTGTTATTGGATTCGTTTATTGTCCATTGGTTGCCTGCATCGGTCGTTCATTCGTTTCCGTAATCGTGGATGGGTCGCGTCTACGTCTGCCGATGCTTGTAACGGGCATGTTTGCGGCTTGCCTGCAAAACAACGCCACTATTTGCCCCGGACCGATGCTTGGCTGGGACGCAGACCCGGCTGCGGATGTTGGGGCAAGGCCGTTTTTGCGAAGCTGCGGGACTGATTGCGTGTCTATCTGCTTTGCGAGGGGTACATTAGCGCTTCTGCGGACAGATATCTGCTTTGCGAGGGGTACCTCAATGTCGGTAATTCATGTATTCCCGTTGGAATTCCGGCCGTGATACTTGTCGTTTCGCCATTCGGGTACCCCTTGCAAAGCAGATACTTGTCCGAGACGACGTCAATGTACCCCTTGCAAAGGAGATAGCCGAAATAGTGGGCTTTGTTAAACCAACTTTGATATACAAGGTGGGCCATATGGGTTGATTTCCTAGGAAGATCAACCCACTCTGAACCCAGATTGGGTAGCATATGTCAATTCTGGTTTAACAGAGCCAGATAGTTTTCGGAAACCGGTGCCGGGGATGCCCGGGCGTGCTTCTCGCTGATGCCCTGCAACTGTCACCCCACACGTTGGTGACGTGTGGAGAGCCCGGATACGGTGGGTTGCTGCAGGGGCACGGGGAATAAAGGGACGCGGTGCAGTCCTAATACGTGGAGAAATGACGTGGCTGCCCTGCTTTCCGGTGAACATGTATCGGCATGCCGTCGCCCCCTACTGCTCCCGTAGCGAATGTACGAGCTGGGAGACGGTTCGCGGCACGGGGGACTGGCTGAGCCAGTCGGGGTCGAAGGTTTTGGATTCGAGCATCCCCTGCACCGAGCTGAGCATGCCCAGAACCCCGTTGGCGGCAAACTCCGCCGTGATGCGTTGCACCGGGCCCAGCGATTCCGGCTTGACGCCAATCGAGGACAGCCAGATGTCGATGACGAAGTTCTTGAGCTGCCTCACCAGGCCGGCCGAGCCATGCGGCCCCGCAATCAGCATGAGTTTGTGCACGCAATCGAGGTACTCGGGGTCGGTGAGGCGCTTACCGTAGTCGCTGATGGCGTCCATATCGTCCGGCTGGCGGATGAGATGGACGATGAATGCGGCGACGTTCGATTCCGCGTACAGCGAGGCGATGGCGTCGTCGGCCAGTTCCGGAATCGACGTGTAATGGTAATAGAAGGCGCTGCGGTTCAGCCCGCTCACACGCGTGATATCGCTGACGTTGATCTGCGCATACGGCTTCGCCTCCAGCAGACGCCAGAATGCCTGCTGCATCTTTTCGGGCGCACCTTGTTCGTCCGCTTTCGGTCGTCCCATATTCAGTCTCCTCGTCATATTCATCGATGGTCGCCGACGTCCGCCGGCCATATTCAGTGCCGTATGCACCGTCATAATGACCTGCCCCCTATAACCCAACATCATATCGAGTTATGAGGATTTATATTCCACAGCGTGTTGGGTATTCTCATCGTTCGGTTGGATTCGACGTGAATCCCCGAACGAGAGGAATGCATTATGGGGAGCGTTGAAACAGTACGCCAAATACGTCTTGCCGTTGGTGACGATCATCGCGGTCTCATGTCTGATGGCGCTGATGTTCTATCCGATGATGAACGCGCAGGTCCGCGAGCTACCGGTCGCCGTTCTGTCGCTGGACGAGGGTGCGACCACCGCCCAAGGCGAGGTCAATGTGGGCGATGCGATGGTCAAGAAACTGACCGAGGCTTCGGCTGGTGACTCGTCATCCGCCGACGCCGACGAACAGCCGATGGTCTGGACCAAGGTCGCCTCGCAGGAGGAGCTCGACAAGGGGTTCGTCGACCATGACTACTACGCCGCAACCGTCATTCCGAAAGACTTCACCGCCAAGCAGATGGCCGTAAAGCAGGCGGCGGCCAAGGCTCAGATCGAGTCCGCCACGGCGCTTGCGCAGACCATGGCCAAGGCGCAGGCCGAAGCGGCGGGGCAGGGACTGACCGGAGCCGCCGCACAGCAGTATGTGCAGGCCGCGATGCAGAAGGCCATCGCCGCGCAGTCCGGCGGTGCGACCGGTGCCGCCGCGTCCGGCACATCCGACTCGGCCGGCGCGTCCGCTTCGTCCGACGACGAGAACGCTCCGGCCGTCACCCTCACCATCGACAACTCGAAGAGCCCGCTCGTCGCCAGCCTGCTCAAGCAGAGCGTGCCGACCATGCTCTCGCAGACCGGCGTCAAGGTGGAGGTCAAGACGATCAACGCCGGCGACGTCAAGTCCAACAGCAGTCTGCCCACCGCGGCGATGATGGGTCAGAATGTGCTCATCATGCCCACCTACATGATGTCGCTGATCGTCGCCGTGCTCACTGTGATGCAGCTCGGCCGCAAGCATTATGATTCCAAGCCGCAACGCTGGGTGTCCTTCGGCGTGCAGTTGTGCGCCGCGCTTGTCTGGTCGCTGTGCGTCGCGCTCGGCGCGTGCTGCATCTTCGCCATGCTGGGCTCCGTCTGGCCACCGGCCGCGATGATCGGGTTCCTGTGGCTCGCCAGCTTCGCCGTCATGTCGGTGATGCTCGCGCTAATGAACATCGCGATGCCGCTCGGCGCGATCTGCGGCGTCCTTGGCCTCGGCCTCGGCATGACCAGCGGACTGTTCCCCTATGAGCTGCTGCCCGGCTTCTGGCGTGACTGGGTCTACGGCTGGGTGCCGCAGCGCTACATTGGCGACGGTGTGCGTGCGGTGCTCTACAGCGGTGACGGTTGGTGGAACGCCGCATCCGAACCGTTGATGATTGTGATGTGCGTCGGCCTGGTGGTGTTCATCGTTGCCGGACTGCTGCCGCTCGGCAAGCGCGGTCGTGAGTGACCCGGCGGAGTTGATCGGCTCGGCGCGGTCTGATTCGGCTGGCCGGTTCCGGTCTGGTCCTGTGCGATCTGCTCGGTCCGGTCTGGTTCTGTGTGGCCGGTTCCGGTTCGGTCCTGCGTGGTCCGTCCGCTCCGGTCTGATTCGGCCGGCGTAATCCGATTGGCGTAAGCCGTCGCCGTAATTCCGATCCGTCCGGCCCGATTGGCCCGGCTCTGCGCTCCGTCCGGCCCGATTTCGGTTGGCACGAATGGCAAAAGCCCCTTATCATTGTCTTGGATTGAGACAATGATAAGGGGCTTTTGTGATGGTTCAGGACGGTGAACGGACCTCTGTGGATGATTGTGGGGCGGCGTCGGTGCGGCAGGTTGGGCGGCAGGTTGGGCAGCAGGTTGAGCGGCAAGGCGAGGGGGCGTCCATCGCCGAGCGGCTGGACCGGTTCTTCGATGAGCTGCACCGGATCGACGTGGCGTTCGCGGATTATGGCCGTCGCCTCGGTCTGTCCGACAGCACGATGTGCGTGCTCGACTATCTCAATGACCATGACGGCGTCTCGCAGCGCGAGATCTGCGATTACACGATGCTGCCGCGCCAGACCGTCAACAACGTCATTTCCTCGTTCATGGATCAGGGGTACATCCGCTTCGGCGAATCGGAAGGGGATCGGCGCGTCAAAACGGTATGGTTCACCGAATCGGGCCGCCGGTACTGCAACGCGCTGATTGCGCCGGAACGTGGCGCCGAATACCGTGCGATGAGCGAGCTCGACCCCGACCTGCGGGACGCGATGATTCGAGGCATGGAGATTTTCGGCCGTGAATTCCGCCGGCAGCTCCGTGCCGTCAAACTGTGATGGAGAGGATGACGTGAGCGAGCGTTGAGCGTTATCGGGCCGAGCTGTCTTGTGGCTGCCTTTTGTGGCTGCCTCATGGCTGCCTATGGTCTCGTCGCGGCCTCCCCAAGGTCTCTCGCGGATTGCCTTTGCCGTGGGCAACGATTTCGGCTGCGGCTCGGCCTTGAGTATCTGAATATGCGTGATGATTCCATTCCCTTGAGTCTTTCCGGATTTGACATTTGTCCCTAAATGGGACAATATGGGTATTGCGTGTGAGAGCGTAGAGGATTTCACGCGCCTGAAATGCGTTGCGGGGCTAAAGGCCGTAGGCAGCGAGCAATCGAACGAAAGACGCAGATACTAAGGAGTGAATAACGTCATGCGGCTGGTCGTCCGTTTCATGAGACCGTATTGGGGGCTGTTCGCCGTAACGGTGGTGCTGTTGTTCTTCGACGTGGTGGGCGCGCTGGTCATCCCCACCTTCGTGGCGGAGCTGCTCAACGAGGGCGCCACGAATGCCTCGTTCGACACGATGATCGTGACCGCCGTGAAGATGGGAGTGGCCGCCCTGATTTCCGGGCTGGCCGCCATCGCCGGCGGCTGGTGCTGCTCGCAGCTGACCAGCCGCGTCGGCAGGGATATGCGGGTGGCCCTCTACCGCAAGTCGCTCGACCTGTCCATCTACGACTTCCGCAACTTCGGCACCGCGTCGATCACCACACGCACCATCAACGACATCGTCAACATCCAGCTGGCCATGACCAATCTCATGGGCATGATGCTGCCGGTGCCGTTCATCGTCGTGGTGGCGCTGACGCTGTCTTTCCGCCTGGACGTGGGCATGAGCCTGTGGCTGCTCGCGGTGATCGCCGTCGTATGCATGATCGCGTTCGTCATCATGCGTTCCGCCGCGCCGCTGTTCCGTCGTCTGCAGAAGCTGCTCGACCGGATCGGCGCCGTGCTGCTCGAGAACCTCACCGGTGTGCGCGTCATCCGCGCCTTCGACAAGGAGCGCCATGAGCAGGAGCGCATGGACGCCACATTCACCGACTACGCCACCACGTCCATCAAGGCCAACCGCCTGTTCGCGAACCTTGACGGCTTGTCGTACTTCGGCATCAACGTGTTCGTCGTCATCGTATACTTCCTCTCCGGCGCGCGCATCGACGCCGGCGGATTCCAGATCGGCGACATCACGGCCATCGTCGAATACTCGGTCATGGTGCTGTTCTATCTCATGATGGCCCAGATGGTGATCCTCACCCTGCCGCGCGCCCTCGAATGCTGCGAGCGCGTGCGGCAGGTGCTCGACCACAGCCCGCAAATCACCGATCCCGAACCCGGCAAGGCCATCGGGATGGCGGGGCGCGAGCCGCTCGCGGACGGCGAGGTGCTGGCCTTCCGCGACGTCACCTTCCGCTTCGCCGACGCGCAGGAGGACGCCCTGACCCACGTCAGCTTCTCCTGCAAGTCCGGTCAGACCACCGCCATCATCGGCGGCACCGGCTCGGGCAAATCCACCATCGCGATGCTCGCCCTGCGCTTCCACGACGCCACATGGGGGCAGGTCATGCTCGACGGCGTGGACGTACGTGACATGACCCAGCACGACCTGCGCAATCGTGTGTCCTACGTGCAGCAGCAGGCATGGCTGTTCTCCGGTTCCATCGCCGACAATCTGCGCTACGGTGACCGCAACGCCAGCCTGACCGAGCTCAACCACGCCATCGACGTGGCCCAGGCCCGTGAATTCGTCGACTCCCTGCCGGACGGTCTCGACTCGCGGGTGGCCCAGGGCGGCACCAACTTCTCCGGTGGTCAGAAGCAGCGCCTGTCCATCGCCCGCGCGCTGGTCGGCGATGCGCAGCTTGTCATCTTCGATGACTCGTTCTCGGCGCTCGATTTCAGGACCGATGCGGCGCTGAGGCGTGCGCTCGCCGACGAAACCAGCCGCCGGGCCGTACTCATCATCGCCCAGCGTGTGAGCACCATCCAGCACGCTGATCAGATCGTCGTCCTGTCGGACGGCGAGGTCGCCGGTATCGGGCGGCACGACGAACTGATGGCCACCTGCGAGGTCTACCGCCAAATCGTCGAATCGCAGACCAAGGAGCCGGCGCGTGACGAAGTGATGGGCGCCGCACCGACGGACATCGAGCCGGCGCGCACCGTAGTCAAGACAGCCAAGCCGGGAAAGGAGGCGTGACATGAGCAATGACAACTACGAGTCGATCGACGGCATGGATGAGGTCGATATCACCACGGCATCGTCGGACGAGACCGAACTCGAAGCGCCCAAGAACGCCATGGCCACGGCCAGACGACTGTTCGCACAGCTGAAGGCGCAACGCATACGGCTGTCGGTCGTTGCCGTCTCGATTCTGCTGTTCACGTTCTTCCATATCGCCGCGCCCATGTACAGCGCGGTGGTGGTGGACGCCATCTGGAACGCCGTGCAGGCCGCATGGAAGACCGGAACGCCCTACGCCATCGAATGGGGGTCGCTCGGCACGGGGTGGCCGATACTGATTCTCGCGGTGCTCTACCTCGGCGAAGCCTCGTTCTACTACCTGCAGTCGTATCTGATGGCGTCGGTCGCCGAGAACCTGAACCTCACGCTGCGCAAGCAGATCAGCGCCAAGATCCATCGTCTGCCGTTGCGGTTCTTCGATCGCAACAAGCCCGGCGAGGTCCTGAGCAAGGTCACCAACGACCTCGACCGCATCAGCGAGGTCATGCAGACCGGTCTGCTGCGACTGATCACAGCCATCACCACGGTGACCGGCTCGCTGGTGATCATGGTGTATTACTCGTGGCTGCTGACGGTTGTGTTCCTGGCGTTCATGGCCCTGAGCCTGTGGGTCACCAAGCTGGTGGCGCACATGAACCTCGAGGTGGCGTCTCTGCGGCAGGAGACAGTCGGTGAGCTGACCGGGCTGGCGGAGGAATACTACAAGGGCCGCAACATCATCAAGGCGTACAACCGTGAGGCGGACAGCATCGAGGCGATTGAAGCCGCCGCCGAACGCACCCGGCGCGCCGCGCAGAAGGCGGACTTCATCACCATGTCCGTGAACCCGCTGATCCGCATGATCTCGCGGTTCTCGCAGATGGTCGTGATGCTGATCGCCGGATGGATGGTGATCGGCGGGCGTATGACCGTCGGCGTGGCGCAGGCCTTCTTCCAGTACGTGATCCAGGTCTCTGAACCGATGACCGAGGCGAGCTACATGATCAATTCGCTCCAGTCGGCGCTCGCCTCAGCCGAGCGTACGTTCGAGCTGCTGGATGAAGAGGAGGAGAGGCCGGACCCCGGTGAGGACGCGGCGGCGCAGGTGCCCGAACCGGTGCGCGGACGCGTCGAATTCAGCCATGTGCGCTTCGGCTACGAGCCCGGCAAGCCGCTGATGAAGGACGTGAGTTTCGTGGCGGAGCCGGGGCGCAAGGTCGCCATCGTCGGTTCGACCGGTGCGGGCAAGACCACGCTCATCAACCTGCTCATGCGGTTCTACGAGATCGACGGCGGTTCCATCACGCTTGACGGCGTCTCCACGGCGGCCATGACGCGCGGCGACCTGCGACGCGAGTTCGGCATGGTGCTGCAGGATACCTGGCTGTTCAGCGGGACCGTGGCCGAGAATCTGGCCTATGGACGGCCGGATGCCACGCGTGACCAGATTGTGGCGGCGGCCAAGGCGGCTCGCGCGGACTTCTTCATCCGCACGCTGCCGCACGGCTATGACACCGTGCTCGATAACGAGGCTGGCAACCTGTCGGTCGGTCAACGACAGTTGCTCACCATCGCGCGCGTGTTCCTCGCGGACCCGCCGATTCTGATTCTCGATGAGGCGACCAGCTCGGTGGATACGCGCACCGAAGCCGAAATCGGCAAGGCGATGTCGCGGCTCATGGCCGGGCGCACCTCGTTCGTGATCGCGCACCGACTGTCGACGATTCGCGATGCCGACATGATCCTCTACATGGAGCACGGCGACATCCTTGAATCCGGCAATCACGAAGAACTGCTGGCGCGTGGCGGTCGGTATGCGGCCCTGTACAACAGCCAGTTCGCGTAATGACGTGAGATGCCAGTGATGAATCCGTCTTGCAATCGTCTGAATAGCCTTGGCCCGGCGGCAGGCTGCTCGCGGAGTGCGCCCTAATTGCAGGACGAGCTGGCTCGCGAAGTTGGTCTGAGGGGTAGTGAATTAATCAACGAATTAATGACGCGAGGCACGAGTCGCGGCTACGCTGCTACTCGCCGTCGTTGCTGTTTACGAACTCGAGGATGTCGCCGGGCTGGCAGTCCAGCACCTTGCAGATCTGATCGAGCGTGGAGAACCGAATCGCCTTGGCGCGGCCGTTCTTCAGAATCGATACGTTGGCCGGCGTGATATTGATGCGATCGGCCAGCTCGCCCACGCCCATCTTGCGCTTGGCCAGCATTACGTCGAGATTGATGCGAATCGCCATTCAGATCACCGCCTCAAGCTCGTTGCGCTGCGCGATGGCGGCGCTGAGCAGCGAGCGCATCACCAGCATGAGCAGAATGAACGCGGCGATGAGCAGCAGCGCCACCAGACATGCCAGACCGACCGCCGGCATGGTCATCGAGGCGTTGAAGCAGTCGCCGCTGGTTGGGTCGCAGTACTGGAAGTCGGCGAACAGGCCGAACAGCAGCACGAACAGCACGAGCGCTCCCTCGGCCGCCGCGCAGACGATGATGGCATTCGTCCACCACACCGCCTTGCCGGAGAATACGTCGCGGCGCTTGACCAGATCCAGGAGCCTCCATAGGGGAATCAACGCCACTTCAAAGCACGCAACCCCCAAAATTCCGGCGATGGTGTACGGCCAGCGGGCCGGCGCGGTCTCGGGGTACAGTGCGACCACGTCGCCGGCCATCATATAGATGACGTACTGCCCCCACAGGCATATCAGCTCGAAAAGCACGATGAACCCCTTGAGCACCGCGATCGCCGCGGGATGGTACTCCTGCCACATCGCGGCGTCCTCGGCGGTGTTCTTGATGTCGTCGCCCGGGACTGCCGGGGTCCCTGCCCGTGACCCGGTTGGATGGTCCGAATGGTTGGGATGGTTGGGATGACTCAGCGCGCCCATGATGACCGCCCTTTCCTGATGGTGCCTGATGGTGCTTGTACTGCTGCGTTGCCTAGCTGTGCCCGTGCCGCCGTACGTGTGTCGCTGCGCGTGTGTTGCCGTGCTTTTCCTGCCGAACCGACTCATCCGTGGGTTCGATTGTGTTTCAATAGTATTATATCGAAATTCGATATGTCAAGCAGGCTTGAGTGGTTCGGACGGAATCATGAAAGGGCTGCGGTGGTGGCGTGGATCTGATACGCGGATCAGATGCGAAGGCGGGGTCGTGACGGCATCTTGCTGTGGGCGGTCTCGCCGGATCACTCCCAGACGTCAAGCTTGCGGCGCTTGAAGTAGTATTCGCGGTCCTGTTCGCCGATGGGGCGTGCCACCTGGCAAGGCGCGCCGTAGGCGACCGAGTCCGCGGGGATGTCGTGGGTGACGACCGAGCCGGCGCCGATCACGGTGTTCTCGCCGATGGTGACGCCCGGCAGGATGGTCACATTCGCGCCGACCCACACATTGTTCCCGATGACAACGGGAATCGCGTATACGTAGTGGTGCTCGCGCAGGATGGGCAGCACCGGGTGGCCGGCGGTGGCGATGACCACATTCGGCCCGAACATGCACCAGTCGCCGATGGTGATGTCGCCGTCGTCCACGCAGGTGAAATTCGTGTTGCAATAGACGCCCTTGCCCATGCGCACATGATGGAATCCCCAGTTGGCGTGCGCCGGCGTCTCCACATGGCAGCCCTCGCCAATTTCGGCGAACATCTCCTTGAGCAGCCGTTGCTTGCCGGCCTGGTCAGTGGGATGGGTCTGGTTGAATTCCCAGAGCTTCTCCTGATACTCGAGCTGACCGTCCATGATGCTGGGGTCGTCATAATGGTAGGGGAGTTGCTCGCTTCGACGTTCGGCGTTGTCCATCAGATTCTGCTTCCTTGCTGAAATCGTTGTGAATCCAATAATGGTTACGCTGCCATTCTATGTCTTGCGAGACGGGAGACGTGCCCCCCGGTGTTCCGCGTCGCAACCGAATCGTGTCGGGAATGATGGCGAGCACACCCGACGCGTCCCGGCATTCCGCGTCGCAGCGTCCCTTTTCTTAAGTGCAGCGTCTCTTTTCTTAAGTGCAATGTCCCTTTTCTCAAGCGGACTGGGACTGTATGTACGCGTCCCAACGACCTAGTCGCGTACATACAGTCGGAAACGACCTCCAGAGGGACTGTAAGTATGCGGGCGGTTCGTCGAGCCGCGTACATACAGTCCGACGCGGTCCTCAAACAGGCTGTAAGGGCGCGATTGATTCGTTGTACCGTGTGCCGAAGGTCCGGTTTTCGGATGATTCATGACTGAAGTTCACAATCGGCAATCCGTTCGCCCATTCATGCTTATTCATTTCATTGAGGGTTGTACTCTCACGCAGTCCGAAGCACTCCTTTCCTCCAATTTCCTCCAAACGGACTGTATGTACGCGTTCCAACGGCTCAGCCGAGTACTTACAGTCGGAAGCGGCCTCCAAAGGGACTGTAAGTATGCGTGGCAACGAACCATTCGCGTACTTACAGTCGGAAACAGCCTCCAAAGGGACTGTAAGTATGCGGGCGGGTCGTTGAGCCGCGTACTTACAGTCTGTCCGCTCTGTCTGTCTACTTTGTCTGTCTGCCCGTCCGCTTCGTCTGTTTATCTGATTGCTTGCCTGCCCGTCCATCTGCCCGTCCGTCCGTTCTGTCCGCTCTATCTGTTCGCCTGCCTGTCCGTCTGCCTGCCATGCCGGCATGTCCAATCCCATCCATCCGGTACGTTCAGCGAGTCCTCTCGCCCAATGCGCCGGCTGCGATGGATGGGCTCACCTGGTCCCTCCGCTGATCTTTGTTTCGGCGAGGTTGGTCGCATACTCATATTTCGGATTGATCCCCGCCCGGGGCACCCGGGCATCAATCAGCTTGCGCACCAACGGAGTCCGCCCGACGACCTCTTCGTAGTCGGCGCGGATGATCGTGGTCACGCCGGCCCTCTTCAAGGCATCCTCACGCTCCCGCTCACCATGCACCACGCTCCGCACGCTTTGATGATGGGTCATCGACGGGTTCGTGTACTTGGCCTTGCCGTCATACTCGAGCACGATGACGCGTCCGTCTTCGGTATGCCAGACGAAATCCACGCGGTACTGCGCCCACGATGAATCCATATCCGTGAATGTGTGCTGCAGTTGAGGAGTCGCGAAGCCGGACTCGATGATCATCGCGCGGCAGAACGATTCGCCGCCGTTCTCGCTTAAGGGATTCGCGTAGTGCAGCAGTCGCATGATGCCGCCGCATTCCGAATGGATTCCGTCGCAGACCTCCAGGATCTGTTGGGGCGTGACCAAACCGTTGCGCAATGCGGAGTCGAACATCGGAAGTACTTGGGCGAAGGGATACGTTCGCCCGCAATCAACCAGAGTACGAGCCGGGGAGGTGATTGGAACCATGTCGGTGATGCTGGTCGGTGCGATGTCAGTTGGTACGAGGTCGGTCTGCGTAGTACCGGTTGGTGCGATGCCGGTCTGCGTGGTGTCGGTTGGTACGAGGTCGGCTGGCGTGGCGTCGGCCGGTATTACGTCGGCCGTCATTACGCCGCGCGGCTTTTGAACCGACCGAGCCGACGCCGCTGCCATAGTGGAGGCAGAGGCAGGCGGGCCGCCCTTCAGCAATTTCATACGGATTGCCGTGCCGCTGCGGTAGTGCAGCACGGTTGACACGGGCGGATTGGTCATGTTGATGTGTCTGATTCCGTGGAAAGAGCGTCGCGCGTTCCCCGAGGGCGATGCGAGGAATACGGTATTGCCGTTATGCAGGCTCCAGTTGTATTCGAGTCGCAGCATCGCCGCCGCGCTGAGCCCCGCGAAGACGCGGTTCGGGAATTGCCGGGAGAGGGTGCGGATGATGTGGCGTGAGCGTTCGGCCGGGTCGAGATTGGACCAATACGAGGTGCGGGCGTAGACGCCGCGATGGGGCCGGACCAGGTATCCGTTGCGAAGCCGGGCGTAGGCTGCCTGTTGCAAGGCGTTGGTTGTCGGATGGAAGCAGCGCAGGCTGCTCTCGGCGTCGTCGCAGAGGAGCTCGAGTTCGTGATGCGTTCTCATACCAGCCATGATTGATGGCCCGCATATGGGCGGTCAAGCCGGAACGGGATATGTGGTTCCAGCTTCGGTTATCCCCAACGGATGTGGATAACTTGCACTAGTGGTCTGTCTCACTAATGATTGAGGGGTTCAGCTTCTGTCTCTCCCCTCAGTCAGCTTTGCTGACAGCCACCTCACCAGAGGGGGCCAACACCACTCAGACAATTACGAGACAGACCACTAGGTGCGGGACGGATTCGTCTGTATACCGACTGCAAGTATGCGTGGCAACGAACCATTCGCGTACATACAGTCGGAAACGACCCCCAGAGGGACTGTAAGTATGCGGGCGGTTCGTTGAGCCGCGTACTTACCGTCTGTCCGCTCTGTCCGTTTCGGCTGTTTGTTTGTCCGTCCGCTTCGTCTGTCTATCTGATTGCTTGCTTGCCCGTCCGTGTGCTCGTCTGTCTGTCTGTTCTGTCTGTCCGTCCGATCTGTCTGTTTGCCTGCCGGCATGTCCAATCCCATCCATCCAATGCGTTCGGCGGGTCCTGTCGCCCAATACGCCGGCCGCGATGGGGGTGGACCAGGTATCCGTTGCGAAGCCGGGCGTAGGCTGCCTGTTGCAAGGCGTTGGTCGTCGGATGCGGATGTGCGGATGCGGATGTGCGGATGCGGTAGCCGCGATGCGGTGGCGCGGTGCCGTAGCCCCTGCCGGTGATGTCCGCGAACCAGGTCTCGGCATCGGAGAACCAGACCATCGGCATCGCGCATGGCATCGGTGCACGAACAGCCGCCTGGAGCCGCCTGGAGCCGTCCATCCACACGGTGTTTCGCCCTGTATACCGGTTGTGGCATAATAACCAAGGCAATTTTTGGGCATTGGCCCTAGCCCTAGAAGTTTGAATTTGAAAATAGGTGAGTAACTGTGGCACAGACTACCAACGACATCAAGAACGGTTCCGTCCTGAACCTGGACGGCCAGCTGTGGACCGTCATGAAGTTCCAGCACGTCAAGCCGGGCAAGGGCCCTGCTTTCGTGCGCACCACCATTAAGAACGTGCTCTCCGGCAAGATCGTGGACAAGACCTTCAACGCTGGAATGAAGATCGATTTCGAGACCGTGGACAACCGCAACCTCCAGTACTCCTACGAGGACGGCGACAACTTCGTGTTCATGGACATGGAGACCTACGACCAGATCTACGTGCCGAAGGCCCTCGTGGGCGACAAGGCCAAGTTCCTGCTCGAAGGCACCGACTGCGTGGTTTCCTTCCACGACGGCACCCCGCTGAACGTCGACCTGCCGGGCAACGTGGTCCTCACCGTCACTCACACCGAGCCGGGCCTGCAGGGCAACCGCTCCAGCGCCGGCACCAAGCCGGCCACCGTTGAGACCGGCGCCGAGATTCAGGTGCCGCTGTTCATCAACGAGGGCGACCGCGTCAAGATCAACACCGAGGACGGCTCCTACACCGGCCGCGAGAACTGATTCTCCCGCACCGCATCAAGCAACATACAAGAGGACTAAGTAGTACATATGGCACGTTCCACCGCGCGCAAGAGGGCGTTGAACACCCTGTACGAGGCCGACGAGAAGAGTCAGGACATCCTGTCCCTGCTTGACGAGCGCATCGCGCACCCCGGCGCCCAGACCCCGCTTCCCGACTATGCCATCGAAATCGTCAGGGGAGTGGCGGAGCACCGTCGACTCATCGATTCCACGCTGGATGGGCATTCCACCGGCTGGAAGGTGCGTCGCATGGGCGTGGTCGATCGCAACATCCTGCGCATCGCCGTCTGGGAGATTCTGTTCAACGACGAGGTGCCGGACAAGGTCGCCATCGACGAGGCTCTGGCGTTGGCCAAGACCCTATGCGACGACGATTCGCCGGCCTTCATCCACGGACTGCTGTCCGCGGTGTGCGCCGACAAGGATTCCATCGTCACCGACGGAACGGCTGCGGACGCCTCCGACGCCGATACGTCCGATGCCGAGGCATCTGATGCTGACGGTGCCGTATCCGCCGGTACCGATACGGCCGATGACGACGCCGTCTCCGGGGAGACCGAAACCGACGATTCCTCCGGCGAACACGCCGCCGACGACGCATCCGTTGCCGATGAGGTCGCCGACAATCCGTCCGACGGCAATCAGCTGGCGGTCGACTAGTCCTTTTCTTTATTCAGCCTCCCCTTTACGGGAGGCTTTTTCATGAGCGACGCCCAGCGTTCCGCTCCGTTGCCGGTCGTTTGGCCGGTGGGCCTGCCAGTGGGCCCCAAGGTTCGCATGCCGCGGCGTGTGAGTCTTCGCTGGCCGTTAACCTTGGTACGAATACCCGAAAAAACGAAGGGGGTTTTGGTGAGTCAGAACGAGTCCGGAACCATCGCAATTCCGACGTATGACCAGGACGATGCAGTCCTCGTTTTGGAAGATGGACAGGTGTATGTGGGAGAGCCATACGGAGCTCTCGGAGAGACGACCGGTGAGATCGTCTTCGCCACCGGCATGACCGGATACCAGGAGACGCTCACCGATCCCAGCTACGACCGTCAGATCGTGGTGCAGACCTTCCCGCACATCGGTGATACCGGCGTCAACGGCGAGGACCCTGAATCCTCCCGCATCTGGGTGGCCGGCTACATCGTGCGCGATCCCTCCCCGAACGTGAGCAACTGGCGCGCCGAAGGCAGCCTCGACGACGACCTCAAGAAGAACGGCATCGTCGGACTGAGCCACATCGACACCCGCAAGCTGGTGCGCCACCTGCGCTCCGCAGGTGTGATGCGCGCCGGCATCTACTCCGGCGCGGCCCTGACCAACCCGGACACCGGCAAGCTGCGTGACGTGGCCGAGCTGCTCGAGGCGGTCAAGGCGACGCCAAAGATGCAGGGCCTGAGCCTGTACGACGAGGTCTCCACCAAGGAGACGTACACCGTCGAGCCGTGCGGCGAGTACGAGGGCAAGGAGCCGCTGTACACCGTGGCCGCCGTGGATCTCGGCATCAAGGGCATGACCCCGCACCGCATGGCCGAGCGCGGCTGCCGCGTGCATGTGGTGCCCTCCACCAGCACCTTCAGCGAGATCGAGGCCCTGAACCCGGACGGCGTCTTCTTCTCCAACGGCCCGGGCGACCCGGAGCAGGCCGGCCCCGAGGTCGAGCTGCTGCGCCAGGTGCTCGACGCCGGATACCCGTTCTTCGGCATCTGCTTCGGCAACCAGCTGCTCGGCCGTGCGCTCGGCTTCGGCACCTACAAGCTCAAGTTCGGCCACCGCGGCATCAACCAGCCGGTCAAGGACGTGACCACCGGCAAGGTGGAGGTCACAGCCCACAACCACGGCTTCGCGGTGGACGCGCCGATCGGCAAGACCGTTGACGCGCCGTTCGAGGATGGCAAGTACGGCAAGGTGTTCGTCAGCCACATCGATCTCAATGACGACGTGGTTGAGGGGCTGCAGTGCGTGGACATCCCGGCCTTCTCCGTCCAGTACCACCCGGAGGCCGCCGCCGGCCCGCACGATGCGGCCTACCTGTTCGACCGTTTCTGCGAACTGATGAAGAACAACCCGCGCGACGAACGCGCCGCAAGCAAGGAAGGTAAGTGATATGCCGAAGCGCACCGACATCAAATCCGTGATGGTCATCGGCTCCGGCCCGATCGTGATCGGTCAGGCCGCGGAGTTCGATTACTCGGGCACCCAGGCATGCCGCGTTCTTCGCGAGGAGGGCATCCGCGTCATCCTCGTCAACTCGAACCCGGCCACCATCATGACCGATCCCGAGATGGCCGACGCCACCTACATCGAGCCGATCGCCACCCCGATCCTCGAGCAGATCATCGCCAAGGAGCGCCCCGACGCGCTGCTGCCGACCCTCGGCGGCCAGACCGCCCTCAACGCCGCCATGGCGCTGGGCGAGGCCGGTGTGCTCAAGAAGTACAACGTCGAGCTCATCGGCGCCTCGCTCGAGGCCATCGACCGCGGCGAGGACCGCGAGCTGTTCAAGAAGGTCGTGGACGAGGCCGGCGCCGAATCCGCTCGTTCGGACATCGCGCACAGCATCGAGGAAGTGGACAGGATCGCCGAACGCTTCGGCTACCCGCTGGTCGTCCGCCCGAGCTTCACCATGGGCGGTCTGGGCTCCGGCATTGCGCACAACGAGGAGGAGCTGCACCGCATCGCCGGTGCCGGCATCCACTACTCGCCGACCGACGAGGTGCTCATCGAGGAGGGCATCGAGGGTTGGAAGGAATTCGAGCTCGAGCTCATGCGCGACCGCAACGACAACGTCGTGGTCGTCTGCCCGATCGAGAACGTCGACCCCGTGGGCGTGCACACCGGTGACTCCATCACCGTGGCCCCCTGCTTCACCCTCACCGACCGCGAATACCAGAAGCTGCGCGACATCGGCATCGCCATCATCCGCGGCGTGGGCGTGGACACCGGCGGCTGCAACATCCAGTTCGCCGTGCATCCCGAGACCGGCCGCATCATCGTCATCGAGATGAACCCACGCGTCTCCCGTTCCTCCGCGCTGGCTTCCAAGGCCACCGGCTTCCCGATCGCCAAGATCGCCACCAAGCTGGCCCTCGGCTACACACTGGACGAGATCCGCAACGACATCACCCAGTCCACCCCGGCCTCCTTCGAGCCGACCATCGACTATGTGGTCACCAAGGTGCCGCGCTTCGCGTTCGAGAAGTTCCCGGGCGCCGACCCGACCCTGACCACCTCCATGAAGTCCGTGGGTGAGGCCATGGCACTGGGCGGCAACTTCCAGGAATCGCTGGGCAAGGCCATGCGCTCCATCGACAAGCGCCACATGGGCTTCACCTGGGATGGCGACAAGCCGTCCGCCGACGAGGTCGCCGACCTGCTCGAGCAGATCAAGGTGCCCACCGAGCACCGCTATCTGCAGCTCATGCGCGCCATCTGGGGCGGCGCGACCCTCGAGCAGCTATTCGCGGCCACCAAGATCGACCCGTGGTTCTTGAAGCAGCTTGAGCTCATCAACGAGATGGCCGCCACCGTGCGCGCCGCCGAGACGCTGACCCCGAAGCTGCTCAAGAAGGCGAAGCTCGCCGGCCTGTCCGACGTGCAGATCGCCCACCTGCGCGGGCTCGGCGACGAAGGTGAGAATACCATCCGCGAGCTGCGCTGGAACTACGGTGTGCGCCCGGTCTACAAGACCGTGGACACCTGCGCCGCCGAGTTCGACGCGGTCACGCCGTACTACTACTCCTGCTACGCGGACGAGACCGAGCTGCGTCCGCGCGACCGCGAGGCCGTGATCATCCTCGGCTCCGGCCCGAACCGCATCGGCCAGGGCATCGAGTTCGACTACACCTGCGTGCACGCGGTGCAGGAGCTCGGCAAGGATTATGACACAATCATGGTCAACTGCAACCCGGAGACCGTGTCCACCGATTACGACATGTCCGACCGCCTGTACTTCGAACCGCTCACCTTCGAGGACGTGCTCGAGATCTACGAGGCCGAGAAGAAGATGGGCCCGGTCAAGGGCGTCATCGTGCAGCTCGGCGGCCAGACGCCGTTGTCGCTGGCCGCGCGACTCAAGGCCGCGGGCGTGCCGATTCTCGGCACCACGCCGGAATCCATCGATCTGGCCGAGAACCGCGAGCTGTTCGGCGAGGTGCTCAAGAAGGCCGAGATGAACGCCCCGCGTTACGGCACCGCCCTGAGCCTCGAGGAGGCCATGGACGCCGCCCACCGCATCGGTTACCCGGTGCTGGTCCGCCCGAGCTACGTACTCGGCGGCCGCGGCATGGAGATCGTCTACGACGACAAGCAGCTCACCAAGTACGTAGATCGCGCGCTGGCCGAGGCCCAGGCCGACACCGTGGTGTCCGGTCGTCTGCCCTCCCCGCTGCTCATCGACAAGTTCCTGCAGGATGCCATCGAGATCGACGTCGACGCCCTGTTCGACGGCGAGGAGCTGTACATCGGCGGCATCATGGAGCACGTCGAGGAGGCCGGTGTGCACTCTGGCGACGCGGCTTGCACGCTGCCGCCGTCCACGCTGTCCGACGACCAGATCCGCCGTCTGCGCGAAGGCACCTACGCCATCGCCAAGGGCTGCCATGTGCAGGGTCTGGTCAACGTGCAGTACGCCTTCATGGCCAACACGCTGTACGTCATCGAGGCCAACCCGCGCGCCTCGCGCACCGTGCCGTTCGCGTCCAAGGCCACCGGCGTGGCGCTGGCCAAGGCCGCCGCGCGCATCATGGCCGGCGAGACCATCGCCGACCAGCGCGCCAACGGTCTGCTGCTGCCCAAGGGCGACGGCGGCGTGATGCATCGCGGTCAGCAGGTGGCGGTCAAGGAATCCGTCCTGCCGTTCAAGCGCTTCCGCACGCCGGTGGGCAAGACCGTCGATATCCTGCTCGGACCGGAGATGCGCTCCACCGGCGAGGTCATGGGCTTCGACCGCGACTTCCCGCATGCGTTCGCCAAGAGCCAGCTCGCCGCATACGACGGCGGCCTGCCGACCCATGGCAACGTGTTCATCTCGGTGAACGACACCGACAAGCGCCAGTTGCCTCTCATCGCGGTGCGCTTGGAGGAGCTCGGCTTCAAGATCTGGGCCACCGAGGGCACCGCCTCCGTGCTGCGCCGCTACGGCATCGACTCGAACATCGTGGACAAGATCAGCACGCGCGTGGATTCCGATCCGGAGGCGCCGGTGGTGGTCCACCACGCCGAGGGTTCCGTGGGCAAGAACGTGGTACAGCTCATCGAGGACGGCAAGATCGACATGATCCTCAACACGCCGAACTCGCGAGGCTCGCGGTCGGATGGATATTCCATCCGCGCGGCAGCAATTGCAGCGGATTTGCCCCAGTTCACCACCATCACGGAGTTCCAGGCGGCGCTGCTCGCTATCGAGGCCGTGAAGCATAATGATTACCAGATCATGAGCATCCAGGATCATTCGAAGCAACTATTCGAATTGGAGAGACAGGAGTTCTGATGGTAACCAGCGATGAGGAGTTGCAGGCGCAGCGTTCCGATTTCGGTTTGCGACTCAGCAATTCAATGGCCAAATACGGACCGTTGTGCGTGGGTATTGATCCACATGGTAAACTCCTCACCGACTGGGGATACAACGTGGACGCCGAGGGCGCGGAGCTGTTCTCCATGCGCATGCTGCAGGCGGCCAGCGGTTGCGCCGCCGCGGTGAAGTTCCAGACGCCGATGTTCGAGCGCTACGGAGCCAAGGGATTCGAAGCGCTCGAGCGCGTCCTGTACGCAGCCCGCCAGATGGGTGTGATCACCATCGTGGACTGCCTGCACGGCGGTCTGCCCACCACCATCTCCGCCATCGCGGACGCCTACTTCAAGGCGGGCTCCCCGATGCTGGCGGACGCCATCACGTTGCTGCCGTACTACGGCGCACGGTCGCTCAACGGCCTGATCAACGAGGCGCTGGAGAACGGGCGTGGCGTGTTCATCGCCTCCCTGACCTCCAACCCGGAGGGCATGAGCCTGCAGACCGCCATCCGCCAGAGCGGCGACTACAAGGGCCGCACCGTGGCCTACGGCATCGCCTCCACCGCGCAGAAGCACAACGTGGGCATCGAAGGCATGGGCTCGGTGGGCCTGATCATCGGTGCCACCATCGGCCAGTGGATTCAGGATTCCGGCGTGAACCCGGCCGACTTCACCGGCCCGATCCTCTCCCCGGGCTACGGCTGGCAGGGCGCCGAGGCCAAGGATCTGAAAACCGTGTTCAAGGGCACGCGCGGCAACGTGCTGGTGACTGTGTCGCGCTTCATCGCATCGCATGGTCCGTCCATCAGCGCGCTCAAGCAGGCGACCGAATCGATTGCGCTTGATGTGCGCCAGGCGCTGTATGAGGCCATGAACGAAGGTGAGAACAAGGAGAAGAGCGGCATGGGAACCGTGAAGAAGGCAGCCGTTGCGTCCGCTGATGCCGCCGCCGAGGCGGAGCAGTCCGGAGAGTCCTCCGAGACCAAGCCCAAGGGCCGTCTGGTCGTGCTCACCGGTCCCGCCGGTGTGGGCAAGGGCACGGTGGAGAACGCCATGCGCAAGAAGCACCCCGGCGTCTGGCTGTCCGTTTCCGCCACCACGCGCAAGCCGCGCCCCGGTGAGGTCAACGGTGTGAACTACTGGTTCCTGAGCGATCAGGAATTCTCCGCCAAGGAGAACGCCGGCGAGTTCCTGGAGACCGCGCTGGTGCATGGGCTCGCCCGCTACGGCACCCCGCTCAAGCCGGTGCAGGAGCATCTGGCCGAGGGTGTGCCGACCCTGCTGGAGATCGATCTGCAGGGTGCCCGCCGCATCAAGGAGACCGCGGCCGAGCTGGGTGTGGACGTGGTGTACGTATTCATCGCCCCGCCGAGCTTCGACGAGCTGGTGCGCCGACTCAAGGGCCGTGGCACCGAGTCCGAGGAGGAGGTCAAGAAGCGCCTCGAGACAGCCAAAGTGGAGCTGGCCGCCGAAAACGAGTTCGACGTGACCATCGTCAACGACAACGTCGACCGTGCGGCCGACGAGCTGTGGTCCGTCATCGCCAGGGAGTACGGCCTCTGACGGGACGGTACGGTCTCTGACAATCGGATGGCTCTGAACAGCTGAATTACATCGCTGATGGCGGTGGATGACACGCGACGTCGTGTTGTCCACCGCCATTTCTTGTGTCAGCTGTGTAAGGCAAGATTGGTTGCAACGCGTACGTCTTTGCAGCCGTTGGCTTTCAATATGCTGCGCCAGAAGTTCGTTGACGTTGATCTCGGCTTATCTTGATAGGGGAACCGCTCCGCAAAGCGAGTCTCAGAGGTAGCCAATGTATTGGAATTGTTGGCGTAGGGCGTCGTCAGGGCGTTGTCAAGGCACCGTCAGATAACAATGTTGGAACTTGCCGCTAGCGCAGCACCACCAGCTGCTGGTGCAGAATCGGCGTGGCTGATTTGGCCGGGACCGGACGCCATTCCAGCTGGGCCGGATCATGGTGACCGGCGATGTACCGGCGCATCCATTCGAAGCACTCCTGGGTCTGGATGGCGTCGCTCAGCGCACGGTGCTCCTCGTTCTGCGCGATGTCGAACCGTACGATGAGATCGGCCAGGCGATGATGCTTGTGTTCGGGGAACAGCATACGGCTGATCTGCATGGTGTCGTAATCCGTGCAGGCGAACCCGGAACCGGCGACATGCCGCGTGTTGTAGTCGAGGAACCGCAGGTCGAAGCTCACGTTATGGCCCACAATCGGTTCAGGCACGGAACCGGAGTCCGACGAGGCGAGCCATGCGATAAACCGGGGCAGCACCTCGTCGATGGGGTCGAGATCAGCCACCATCGCGTCGCTGATGCCGGTCAATGCGGTGATCTGGCGTGGAATCGGGCGCAACGGGTTGATCAGTTCCTGGAACTGGTCCACGATACGGCCTGAACGCACCCGCACGGCGCCGATTTCCGTGATGGCGCAGCGGTTGGGGTAGAAGCCGGTGGTCTCGAGATCCAGCGCCACGTAATCGAGCGGGAATCCGTCGAGGTCGGTGCCTGCGGTATTCGCGGTATGTGTGCCGTTTGTGCCGGTTGCGACGGTTGTGGTGGGGGAGGCAGCCGCGACTGGTCCGATGGTCTCCCGGCCGGCTCTGCTGATTGCCGATGCGTCGGCGAAACCGGAATCATTGGGTCGGCCGTAGACGGCGATGCCGGATGTGGTCACGGAAATCTCCTCACGATAGTCGATGTTCGCTCAAACATTGTAATGGGACGACCGTCATAGGGAAAAATTATTCCCTACCCGAAAGGTGCGGATATATTGGTGGGAAGACCTCTCGGTGAGATCCGGGAACGGAATCGCACAGGATAATGAATCGCGCAGGGTGATTGACGGAAAGAAGGGGATGCGGCCGATGAAACGAGTGGTGGCGGGCATTGTGGCCCATGTGGATGCGGGCAAGACCACGCTGTCCGAGGCGTTGCTGTACCGGTCCGGGGAGATTCGCAAGCTTGGCCGCGTGGATCACGGGGACGCCTTCCTTGACACCAATTCGCTGGAAAAGGCACGCGGCATCACCATCTTCGCGCATCAGGCACTCGTGGAGCACGGCTCGCTGCGACTGACGCTTCTGGACACGCCGGGCCATGTGGATTTCGCCGCCGAAACCGAGCGTGTGCTGCGTGTGCTCGACTATGCGATTCTGGTCGTCTCTGGCACCGATGGCGTGCAGGGGCACACGGAGACGCTTTGGCGGCTGCTGGCCCGATACGGCGTGCCTACGTTCATTTTCGTCAACAAGTGCGATGCCTCCGGATTCGACAGAAACGCTATTCTCGGGCAGCTACGTAGCCGGCTGAGCGATGCGGTGTATGCTCTACCGGCGCCGGATGAGGAGTATCCGGGCACCGGGGCTGGGCCGGTGGAACCCGATGCGATCGTGCCGTTGGGGGAGAGCGCCGAGGACATCGCCACGCTGGACGAGCGGGCCATGGACGAATACCTCGAATCCGGGAGCCTGACCGTGGGCCGTATTCGCGCGATGATCGCCGGACGACGGCTGTTCCCGGTGTATTTCGGCTCGGCACTCAAACTCGACGGCGTCGAGGAATTTTTGGATGGGCTGGAATCCTACTCCATCGAGCCGGATTGGCCGGAGCCGTTCGCCGCACGGGTGTTCAAGATCGCGCACGACGGCCAGCACAACCGGATGACCTGGCTTCGGGTGACCGGAGGCACGTTGAAGGCCAAGGAGATGGTGGATGTCGGCGGGGAAGCCGAGAAAATCGATCAGGTCCGTGTCTACAACGGCGCGAAATTCGAGACCGTCACCGCAGTGCCGGCCGGCGCGGTGTGCGCGGTGACCGGTCTGACCCGGACCTTCCCCGGTGAGGGATTGGGGGCCGAGCCGGATGCGGAGTCGCCCGCATTGCAGCCGGTGCTGACCTATACGGTGCTGCCGGGCGGGGCGTCCGGGGACGAGTCGGCCGGGGTAGTCGGCGTTGCCGGTGCGGCCGGTGCTGCTGGCGCCTCACGCACGTCGGGCGGCGCCGGGATGCCGGGCGCTTCCGACGGGGGCGAAGCTTCGAAAGGACAGGATGAGTCGGACACCGACGGAGCTTCATCCGAAGACGCCAAGATCGCGCCGCGGCCACGATTCGACGACCTCACCCTCCACAAGGTGATGGCCGCGTTGCGCGAATTGGAAGACGAGGACCCACTGCTCCATGTGGTATGGGTGGAGCGACTAGGCGAAATCCATGTGCAGCTCATGGGTGCGGTGCAGCTGGAGATCATTCAGCAGACGTTGCACGATCGATTTGGTCTGGAGGTATCGTTCGGTCCCGGCTCGATCCTGTATCGCGAGACCATCACGGCGCCTATCGAAGGCGTCGGGCATTTCGAACCGTTGCGCCATTACGCCGAGGCACATATCCTGTTGGAGCCGGGGGAGCCCGGTAGCGGTATCTCGGTGCGGTCGGCGCTGTCCGAGAATGAGCTTGACCGCAACTGGCAGCGGTTGATTCTTACTCATCTGACCGAGCGCGAGCATCTCGGCGTATTGGTCGGTGCCCCGTTGACGGATATCTCGATGACTCTGGTGGCGGGCCGGGCCCATCTGAAACACACCGAGGGCGGCGACTTCCGCCAAGCCACATACCGGGCTATCCGTCAGGGGCTGATGGAAGCGCGGGCGGGCGTTGTCGGCAGGCCCGAAGTCCCGGTTGAGGAACGTCCCGATACGTCAGGCGTTGGCAATTGCCGTCTGTTGGAGCCATGGTATCGGTTCCGTTTGGAGGTGCCGGCGGACATGATTGGACGTGCCATGAGCGACGTGCAACGCATGAGCGGCACCTTCGACGCACCGCTCATGGAGGGGGACTATGCGGTGATCGAAGGCATGGCGCCGGTCTCCGAAATGCGCGACTACGCGATGGACGTCAACCAATACACGCACGGGCACGGCAGGTTCTCGGCGACGTTCGGCGGATACCGGCCATGCCATAACGAGGAGGAGGTGGTCAGGGCTGCCGCCTATGACGCCGAGTCGGATCTGGACAACACGCCTGATTCGGTCTTCTGCGCTCACGGCGCCGGCTATCCGGTCAAATGGTATAAAGTTCCGGAGTTCGCCCATGTGGAATATGCGACTACCAGATCTGCGGGCGAATGAACCCGTTGGTCTCCAGGAATCGCTGGATATCCCGCATTTCGGGCATGTTCATCGAATGCGCCATGCCAGGGTAGACCTGTTCGGTCAGCGTGGCATGCGACCGCCAGAACTCGCCCATGGCATCGACATCCGCCTTCGGGAAGATGTCATCAATCGAGCCATGACCGTAGAACACCGGCGGCTTGCGCTCGGCCAGATCGGCGTCGCCGGGCAGCGAGCCGGGAGCGAGCCAGCCGGAGCATGAGACGGCGGCGGCATAGCGTTCCGGATCGACGCGCAGCAGGTGCGCGGCCAGCAGGCCGCCCTGCGAGAAGCCCATCGTGACCACCGCGCGTGTGGCGGGGATGTTCGCCTTCACCCATTCGTCGATGGCGGTGGCGGCCTCCAACGCCTGATCGGTGAGCGACTGCCCTTCCGGCACGCCCTCATGGGCCCATGTGCCGAACCATGTGTATCCCATGCCGTAGGCGATCGGCGCTTGCAGGCTCGCGTAGTCGGCCGAACCGGCACCGCAGTAGTTCAGCAAATCAGGAAGATCGTATTCGTTGGAACCCCAGCCGTGCAGCAGCAGGAACACCGGGTCCTTATCCGTACCCTTCAGTCGGGTCAAAGCCTTGGTAACCTTCATGGCTCCCAGTCTAGTCAACGCAGCCATGAAGCAGCCCGTGGCCCGTATGTAACACCCCATAAAAAACCCCTATAGCCACGCCGGTGACATCGCAGCCTCGGCGCGTTATCGTCGTAATCGTGCCGCGCGGGAACGGTTCCCGCGCACAGCCTGCACGCAGGTGGCCGGCCAACGAAACACCGGCGGCGGCACGGATAACGCAAACAGTGCGAATAACACCAACGGTACGCCAAAACGGCGCCACAAAGACACCATAAGGGGGTGCGCAATGACCAGGTTCAACACTCAGCTCGTCCACGGACTGCCGGTTGGAGACAACAACACCGGAGCCGTGAACCCGCCGATCTACAACTCAACGACATATGCCTTCGAGAGGGTCGATGCGATGCCCCGCTACGACTACGCCCGAAGCGGCAATCCCACCCGTGACTTTCTGGAGCGCCAGATCGCGCAGCTCGAGCAGGGCACACGCGGTTTCGCATTCGCATCCGGCCTCGCCGCAATCCACGCGGTGCTGAGCATCTTCAAGCCCGGCGACCGCATCGTGGTTGGCGACAACATCTACGGCGGCTCCTACTCGCAGCTCAACGAGTTCTTCACCCGATGGGGTCTCAAAGTGCAGTCCGTCGATACCCAAAACCTTGAGGAGCTGACCACGGCCGTGCAAGGCGACCCCGAGAACGGCGTCGCACCGGCCCAGGCCGTCTACTTCGAGACCATCACCAACCCACTGCTCAAAGTCAATGACGTGCGCGGCATCTCCGCCGTGGCCCGCCGATTCGGAGCCCTCACCATCGTGGACAACACGTTCGTGACCCCGTACCTGCAGCAGCCGCTTTCCCTCGGCGCGGACGTGGTCATCCATTCCGCCACCAAGTATCTGGCCGGTCATTCCGACGTGAATGCCGGTCTGGTGGTCGCCTCCGGTGAGGATCTGGCCAATCGCATCTACTTCGCCCAGAACCGGTTGGGCGGCGTGCTGGCTCCAGCCGAGTGCGACGCGGTGCGTCGTGGCATCCAGACGCTGGCCCTGCGCATGGACCGTCAGCAGGAGAATGCGCTCGCCGTAGCCCGCTATCTGCTGGCCCATCCTCTGGTCAAGGCCGTGCATTACCCGGGCCTGCCCGGTGCCGGTGACCAGCGACTGTCCGCCAAGGGCTTGAAGGGCGCCGGCGGCGTGCTGAGCTTCGAGGTGGTGCCCGGCGTCGATCCGGCCGACGTGCTCAACAACCTGCACGTCTTCCGTTTGGCGGTTTCGCTGGGCGCGGTCGAATCCTTGGCCGAGCTGCCGTGCCGTATGACCCATTTCGAACTGCCGCGCGAGGAGCGTCTCAAAGTCGGCATCACCGACGAGCTGGTTCGCCTGTCACTCGGCATCGAAGACGCCGTGGACCTCATCGAGGATCTGGGACAGGCCTTCGAGATTGCCTACGAGCGTTACCTTGAACGTCACGCCGAGTCCGACGTGTTCAGCCAGTTGACTTCGGGGGTGTTCGCCTGATCTGATATTCGCTCGTTCTTTCCGCTTCCGCTTTTCTCGTTACTCCTTCCTACTCCTGGTGAAACCGGCGTCCATTCGTCAGACGCCGGTTTCTCTATGACCGAACATCAATGGCGATTTGTGCGATGTCCGGTACGGTAGGGGAGTGATGACAGTTCGACGAATGCCGCGGATGAACATGGATTATGGCGTAGCGACAGGTCGAGTATGGCACAGGCAACGCAACGTGACAAACGTGATATAAGACGCGTGACCAACAACTCAAACAAGGAGATCCGACATGGCGATTGACGTATACGGCGCTACGTGGTGCGGCGACTGCAAGCGCGCGAAGGACGCCCTCAACGATTTCGGCGCCGCCTTCGTCTGGCACGACATCGAGCAGGAGGAGGGAGCGGCCGACCGTGCCGTGGCGATCAGCGGCCAGCAGCACATTCCGGTCGTGCAGTACGGTGATGGCAGCTTCCAGGTCGAGCCGTCCGCGCTTGACATCAAGAACAAGCTCAAGGAGCTGGGCCTGCTGAGCTGACGGTTCGTGCCGCAGTCTACAGCAAAGAACCATACGACGGCGGGTGGCCGACGGGGATATGATGTGTTCCCCGTCGGCCACCCGCCGTCATGCATTTTGCAATCATTGGTTGCCTAGCGCTTATCGTTCCCCAAGCCCCGGTAATCCCGGAGGATCGCGATGACGACGGAGGCGATGGCGCACAGGATGCCGCCGATAGGCCACGGAATCCAGAAGAACCGCATGCCTGCGTGCCAGTCCATCGCAAGGCTGAGGAACAGCACAATCAGGGCAATCACGGTGACGGCCAGCATAATGATGCCGTTCACCGCACCGGTCAGCCTGGCCGTGGGATCCTGTTCGCCGTCGCGTACTCTGTGATTCGCTTCGGTCTCGCTGTTGTACCGTTCGATGTCCAGCAGACCGTATCGCATCCCGCCATAGACGAATCCGAAGATGCCGGCCGCGCACAGCAACAGCATGACGGCATTCGGCCATCCAGCGCTGATCTCCATCACATCGTCCGCATACATCACGACGGCGATGCCGATGAGAATCGCGGCGATGCCTCCCACGACGCATATCGCCAGCGTGCTCATCTCCCGCCGACGGTCGTTCTCGGTATAGAAATCCTCGACATACGGGTGCGCCCGTTTGAACGCGGCGTGCGACATGCTGCCCGGAATCAGCAACGCCAGACCGATGATCACGCCCACGCAGATGCACAGGAACGTCAAAAAGTCGTTGAGCGGGTTGGTGCCGATGATCGAGTTGTCCTCATCGAACAGGTTGGCGACACCCACCGATGCCACAATCACCGCGACCCCGGAGGCGATCAGCGTGGCGAACATGCGCCGGTGCGCATCATAGCCGGTCAAATCGCGGGGCAGGGCGGCGGGCGTCTTGCCCGGCGACGCCGTGATGGCTGGGGTGGCAGTGGGCGTGACGGCCGGTGTGGTGACGGAGGCATTCGCCGGGACTTCGGCCGATGCCGACGCGCCCGTCGATTGCCGGGCGTTCGCGAGGCCGGACGCCGGGCGGCTCACATCACCGAGTACCAGATCGTCGAGCGTGCAGCCGAACAGGTCGCAGATCGCCAGCAGCTTGTCCATTTCGGGATAGGCCTTGTCCGATTCCCATTTCGAGATCGCCTGCCGCGAGACGCCAAGCAGCATGGCCAGCTGTTCCTGCGTCATGTTGCGCTGCGAACGCAGGTATTGCAGATTGGTACGAAAACTCATCGTGTTCCCCTTCCCCTCCCGAATGTCGGGTTCATCGTGCTAGGTATCGTCGCAATCGCCGCATTCGGGCGACGCTCCGATACGATGCCCCTCACTATGTCATGGTACGGCCTGCCGCACCACCATCTTTGGGTTGCCACGCCCAAAAGCAACCCGAAAACCGCCTGCAACCGCAAGCAACCACCGGTTGCATCCGCATGATTCCAAGGATTATGGGGATTATGGGGTTCCAGGGCATTCCGGTGCATTAGGCGTATCCGGTCGCGATGGAGTCTTTGAGCGAGCATGGCACCTCTGATAAAAGGCTGTCGGCAGATTCAACTGGGGAAGAGCCGACAGCATCGGTTATGCGGTCACTGCTGATTCAGGACCACTAATCCATACGAGCCAGATATTCCGCAGGAGTGACGGCCTCCACCGGCGACAGAGAATCCAACAACAACGCCGGTCCACATAAACCACGGTTATAGGACGGCATGGCGAATCGCGATATCGGCACGACGTTTCGGCCGGCCGTTGCTTGCTAAGTTCGGATGCATATGTTGTCGTACGCCGGGCGTGGAGTGCGCTTGGGCGTGGAAGCGGAAAGAAGATGGTGGGTCATATGGGTTCCAACAATGCGGGTTTCGACACGGTGGATTCTGAAGCGGACGACGTCACGGCCGAGGCCGCGCCCGGTGCCGTGATCGGCGCGTTCGCGACGCGGGCCATCCATGCGGGCTATGATCCGCTCGACCACGGCTACGCGGCCGTGCCACCTATCTACGCCTCGGCGGCCTTCGATCTGGGCGACGCGGTGCGGGGCGACGCGCTGGCCGCGGGCGACCTCGATGGCTTCGAATACTCGCGCGTGGCCAATCCCACGGTTGACGCGCTGGAAAAGCGACTGGCCGCGCTCGAAGGCGGCATAGGCGCGGTGGCGGTCGGCTCCGGCATGGCGGCCGTCAGTTATGCGCTCATGTGCGCGGGGGAGGGCGGCGGCCGGATTATAGCCCCCAGCGACCTCTACGGCGCCAGCGTGGACGCGCTCGGCGACTTCCTGCCGCAGTTCGGCATCCACACCGATTTCGTGAAGGACATCAACGATCTCAACGAGGTCGAGTCGAAAATAGGCCCCGACACCCGCGCGATCTTCGCCGAAACCGTGTCCAACCCGTCCACCGAGATCCTGGACATCGAGCCGCTCGCAGCGCTCGCCCATAGGCACGGCGTCGCGCTCATCGTGGACAACACCGTACCCACGCCGTACCTGCTCAATCCCATCAGGTTCGGCGCGGACATCGTCGTCCACTCCACCACCAAGGGCATCACCGGCCATGGCAACGCCATCGGCGGCGCGGTGATCGACGGCGGCCATTTCGACTGGGCCAACGGCCGATTCCCGCAGTTCACCGCGCGCCAACAGGTTATCAGCGACGACCGGGCAGGCGAATGGCACAGTTTCGCGGAGAAATTCGGCAACGCCGCGTTCATCAAGCGCATCCGCATCAAGTACCTGCGCACGTTCGGCGCGGTGGCCAGCCCGTTCAACGCCTACCTGTCCCTTGTGGGATTGGAGACGCTGCCGCAGCGCGTCAGCCAGCAGGTCGCCTCCGCACATCGCATCGCCGAACATCTGACCCATGCCGCGCATGTGATCAAAGTCAACTATTCCGGTCTCGGCTACACGCCGCAATACGATCTGGTGCCGAAGTACTTCCCGCGCGGCGTGGGACAGATCCTCTCCTTCCTGGTGGACGGCAGCGCCGACAACGTGCGCCGTATTATCGACGGGACACGGCTGTTCTCGTACGTGCCGAACATCGGCGACGCGCGCTCGCTGATTGTCGACCCCGCGCACATCACCCATCGTGAGGTGCCGGCGGACGCCCGGATTGCGGCCGGTGTGAGCGACAACCTCATCCGTCTGTCCATCGGACTGGAAGACGCGGACGACCTCATCACTGACCTCGATCAGGCCATCGCAGGCGCGTACCGAGCCTGACCTGCCGACGTCCGGCACCATATTCCGCCATCCATGTTCCCGCGCGTTCGTGCCATGTGTCCACGCGCCATGGGTTCACGCCATGCGTTCGTGTTCGCAAGCGTGCGCCCGATGCAGAGACGCCACCGAATAACCCTTCATAGACAACGCGTATAGCAACGCCGGGCCGGGGCTGGCATCCCTTGGCTAAGGTGGAAATCGACCGGTGGAAGGGAAACGATTCGCCACTGCGGGTTTGCCGCGGCGCCGCTACTGCGGATTCGCTACTGGAGAACAGTCGCGGAACCGGTTCGCGGGATGCCGGTAAGGTCGCTACGTCCGACATGGGCGGGCGGTCTTCCCCATGGCATCCATATGGCATATGGCGCATATGACTTAACGACGATACGAGAGGAAACCGATGATCGAGATCAGAGGCGTGAGCAAAAGCTTCGGCGACACCAAGGTGTTGGACGGGCTCGATCTCGACATCCCGCGTCGCAACGTGGTCACGGTGATCGGACCGTCCGGTTCCGGCAAATCCACGCTGCTGCGCATCCTGGATTTCCTTGAGCGCGCGGATTCCGGCACTGTGGACTTCGGCGATGGTCCGGTCGACCTGACCACCACCAAATCATCGGACATCCGCAAGGTGCGCTCCCGCATCGGATTCGTGTTCCAGAACTACAACCTGTTCCTCAACAAAACCGCGTTGCAGAACGTGGCGGAACCGCTGATCTACGCCAAGGGGGTCAAGCCTGCCGCGGCCCGCAAGGTCGCCGCCGAGCAGCTTGACCGCGTCGGACTCGCGGATTTCGCCGACCGATACCCGAGCACCCTGTCCGGCGGACAGCAGCAGCGTGTGGGCATCGCCCGCGCCGTGGCCTTGAGCCCCGAACTACTCGTGCTTGACGAGCCCACCTCGGCGCTGGACCCGGAGATGGTGACCGGCGTGCTGGAGGTCATCAAGCAGCTCGGGCGCGACGGCATGACCATGCTCATGGTCACCCACGAGATGCGGTTCGCCTACGAGGCGTCTAATCGTGTGGTGTTCATCGAGGGCGGCCACATCATCGAACAGGGCGACCCGAAGCAGATCTTCGAGCATCCGCGGCAGGACCGCACACGGGAGTTCCTGTCCTCGACCAACAACGTGCTCATGATTCCGGCGGGCGACGCACCGCGCTGAGCCTGATGCGGCTGTTAAGCGGTCCTGACGCAATCCTGATGGGTCCGCCAACAATCCGCCGAAATCATCGAGCGAACAATAAACCAGAGATAAATGACATATTCAAGAGAGGGGTTTGTCATGTCCAACAATCTATCCAAGTCGCGCGGCGCGCTGCGCAAGGCCGTGGCCCTGCTGTCCGGTGTGGCCGTGCTGTTCTCGCTGGCCGCCTGCGGTTCCGCCAACGCCGGTGAGTCCGGCAAGTCCGGTTCCGATGCGTCCTCCAGCGCCAGCGCACTGGAGCAGGTCAAGTCCGCCGGCAAGATCGTGTTCGCCACCGAAGGCACCTACGCGCCGTTCAGCTACCACGATTCCAAGACCAACGAGCTGACCGGATACGACGTGGAAGTGGCCAAGGCCATCGCCAAGGAGGTGGGCGTCAAGGCCGAATTCGCCGAAGGCAGCTTCGATTCGCTGCTCGCCGGCGTGGACGCTAAGAAATATGACACGGTCGCCGACCAGATCAGCGCCACCGACGAGCGCAAGGCCAAGTACGACTTCACCGAACCGTACACCTACTCCTACGGCGTGGTCGTGACCACCAAGGACAACCCGAAGGGTGTCAAGTCGTTCGACGACGTCAAGGGTCTGCAGGCCGCCGAGACCGGAACCTCCAACTGGAACAAGACCGCCCAGGAGAAGGGCGCCACCATTGTGCAGGTCAATGACTTCGGCCAGGCCGTGGAGGCCCTGCAGTCCGGCCGCGCGGACGTGACGCTTAACGACGGCCTCGCCGTGCTCGACTACCTCAAGCAGAAGCCGGACGCGAACATCAAGATCGCCGCCAAGTCCGAGAAGACCCCGGCCGCGCAGCTGCCGTTCCGCAAGGGCAGTGACGATCTGGTCAAGGCCGTCAACGACGCCATCGCCAAGCTGCAGCAGGACGGCACGCTCACCAAGATCTCCGAAAAGTACTTCGGCGAGGACTTCTCGCAGGAGTGATGCTCGGCGTCCCGGACGGGCGGTCCGGCGGTTTGCCGTGGGTGGCGGCCATCGATGGATGGTCGCTCGCGAACCATTGGCGGCCACCGGACCGCCGCCGCACGGTTGTCTGCCCATCGCGGCGCATCGGCAACGTGATATACATCAGTCATCAGTCATCAGCACATCAGCCATAAGCCATAAGGGATAAAGGACGGGTACATGGACGCGCGAGTATGGGGAATTGTCACGGATTCCTTCACCAAGCTACTCATTCCGGGCTTGACGGTGACCATACCGTTGACCCTGATTTCCTTCGCCTTCGGTCTGGTGCTGGCGATTGTGGTGGCGCTCATCCGGGTGGCCAAGGTGCCGGTGGCCTCGCAGATCGCATGGTTCTACGTATGGGTGTTCCGCGGCACGCCATTGCTGGTGCAGCTGTTCGTCATCTTCTTCGGTCTGCCGTCGGTGGGCATCACGATTCCGGCTCTCCCGTCCGCCGTGATCGCGTTCTCGCTCAACGTGGGTGCCTACGCCTCCGAAACATTGCGCGGCGCGATTCTGGCGGTGCCCAAGGGGCAGCTCGAGGCAGGTCTCGCGGCCAACATGCCGTACGTGACCATCATGCGGCGCATCATTCTGCCACAGGCGTTCCGATCGGCGTTCCCGGCACTGTTCAACTCGTTCATCGCGCTGGTCAAGGATACGTCACTGGCCGCGAACATCACCGTGGTGGAGATGTTCATGTCCGCCCAGCGCATTGTGGCCATCTATTACGAACCTCTGGTGCTGTACATCGAGGTAGGCCTGATCTACCTGTTCTTCTGCACGGTGCTCACCTGGTTACAGAACTATTGTGAGAAGCGCCTCAACGCGCATTTCTAGCGGAATTTCGGTGCGCGTAGCTTCCGTCTCGCCGCGCACTGGTAGCATGGATACCGTAAGGACACGGCACAAGGAAGGCCGTGCTTGGCCCTTGGGAAGGGGGCTTTCGATGGCATCCATAGCAGCCATGTTCGGAGGGACCATGATATTGCTTATTATTCTGCTGGTCGTCATCTTCCTGTTGCTGTGTGCGGCGATTTTCGTCGTGCCGCAGCAGCAGGCGTACATCATAGAGCGATTCGGCAAATTCCAGAAGGTGCAGTTCGCGGGCATCCACATGCGCATTCCGCTCGTGGATCGTATCGCCATGAAGACCAACATGCGCGTCAACCAGCTCAACGTGCAGTTGGAGACCAAGACGCTCGACAACGTGTTCGTCACTGTGGTGGCCTCCACGCAGTTCCGCGTGAACCCGGAGAACGTGGCCACCGCCTACTACGAGCTGCGCGATCCGGCCGGACAGCTGCGTAGCTACATGGAGGACGCGCTGCGCTCCGCCATCCCCGCCCTGACACTGGATGATGCCTTCGCCCGCAAGGACGACGTGGCCTCCGACGTGCAGAAGACCGTGGGCAATGAGATGAGCCGGTTCGGCTTCACCGTGGTCAAGACACTGATCACCGCGATCGACCCCTCGCCGCAGGTCAAGAACGCGATGGACTCCATCAACGCCGCGCAGCGTGAGAAGGAGGCCACCCGCCAGCGCGCCGAGGCCCAGCGCATCCAAATCGAGACGCAGGCCGCCGCCGAGGCCGAGAAGACCCGTCTGCAGGGTGAAGGCCAGGCCAACTACCGCCGTGAGATCGCCAACGGTATCGTGGACCAGATCAAGAGTCTGCAGGCGGTGGGCATGAGCATCAACGACGTGAACAACGTGGTGCTGTTCAACCAGTACCTTGACGTGATGCGCTCGCTGTCCGAGTCCGGCAACGCCAAGACCGTGGTGCTGCCCGCCTCCACGCCCGGCGGTTATCAGGACCTCTACGAGCAGGTCACCAAGGCCATGCTCACCGCCTCTGATGTGAAGTGACGGAGTGGCGGCAGGTAGTATCTGCTCCAGAAAAAAAGATGTCGTTTTCGAATGCTATCGAATGATATGGCATAAATAATTTATGTATCATTTCGAACGACTATTCTGAACGGCTGTGAATTCTCACACTGGGATTATTGAGTGAGAGAATTCACAGCCGTTCTTTTTATTTAAAAAACAATATCTGCTGGATTCTTTCCAGAGATTAAGGTCATAATGCGTATATGAGCGGAAGATTCCCAATCTGCATAAATGATGGTTATAGCTTCATGTCTTGAATATGAATAACGAAACCGTGGTGTGCATGGCGATGAATTGCTAGCATGGCCATCAACCGATCCAGTTGGGGATTTTAGGATTGGTTGCATCGCCATTTTCGCCGCGATTGTCGTGGCGGTCGTATCCATTGCAAAAGGGGATTCACGCAATGACTCAGGATTTCAGCACGAAGGCAATTCATGCGGGTTATGACAGACGCGCTAACGCAGATGCCGCAGTGGTGCCAATTTATGCCACTGCGGCATTCGATTTGGAAAATGCGGTTCGTGGTGATGCTCTTGCTGCCGGCGACTTGGAAGGCTTTACGTATTCGCGCGTTGCCAACCCGACTGTTGACGTGCTGGAACGACGACTGGCTGCCTTGGAGGGTGGAGTGGGCGCGGTGGTGTTCGCTTCCGGCATGGCCGCCATCTCATCTGCTCTATTGAATGCGGCAGAAGGCGGACGCATCATTTCGCCGGCCAATCTATACGGTGCTTCCGTAGACGCTATGAAGTCCTTTTTCCCTCGTTTCGGAGTCCATACTGATTTCGTCCGGAACGTCAACGATCTCGCCGAGGTCGAGTCGGTTATCAAACCGGATACCAAAGCCATCTATGCGGAATCTGTGGCGAATCCCACTACGGAAATCACGGATGTGGAGCCGTTGGCGGAGTTGGCACATCGTCACCATATCCCGCTCATCATCGATAACACCATTCCCACGCCTTACCTCTTCCGGCCTATCGAATTTGGCGCCGATATCGTGGTGCATTCCACCACCAAAGGCATCGGAGGTCATGGCAATGCCATCGGAGGTGCCGTTATCGATGCAGGTCGATTCGATTGGGCCAACGGTCGGTTCCCGCAATTCACCGATCAGGAGCTGGTAATCAGCGACGAACGCAAGGGCATCCGTCACAGTTTCGTCAGCAGATTTGGTTCCAAGGCGTTCATCAGTCGTATTCGCATCGAATACCTGCGCACCTTTGGCGCAGCGCAAAGTCCATTCAACGCCTATCTGACCCTTGCCGGACTTGCCACCTTACCAGAGCGAGAAGCGCGGGAAACCGCTACGGCCGCAATCGTAGCCGAGCATCTCACCCATGTGCCTCATGTGCTTAAGGTCAACTATGCTTCGCTCGGCACGAACGCACAACGAGATTTGGTGAACAAATACTATCCGCAAGGAGTGGGCGCGGTGCTCTCATTTCTGGTGGAAGGCACTCGTGACAATGTTCGTCGAATTCTCAATGAAACCCGAGTCTTCACGTACATTCCCAATATCGGTGATGTCCAATCGCTTATAGTCGATCCCGGCCCCATCATTAATCGTGAGGTATCGGTGCAGACGCTTCGCGAAAATGGTGTGACCGACAATCTCATTCGTCTGTCCATCGGTTTGGAGGATGCGGACGATCTCATCGCCGATCTCGATCAGGCTATAGCGGCGGCCTATTAGCCTCGCAAACAGGTATCAGTGGCAGAAGCGACGGTCTCGTTTATCTCGAGAACTTGCCTCTTTTTGCCTTTTTATTTTTGCGCCATTGCAATCCAGTAATCGGCGTAGTCACCCCATCCGACACATATCAAGGAAATAAGGAAATATCAATCATGGGTAGAATACTCGTCTCTGAATCCGTAACCGAAGGTCATCCGGATAAAGTATGCGACATCATATCCGATTCGATTCTCGATGCATATCTCGAAATTGATCCGGACTCTCGCGTGGCTGTCGAAACCTCAGCCAAGGACGGATTGGTGGTCGTGGAGGGGGAGGTCTCGGCACCTCAGACACTCGACCATGTGGCTATTGTGCGTGAGGCTATAGCCTCCATCGGATACACTAGCGCCGCAGTCGGCCTTGACGCCGAAGGTGCCGGAGTGATTAACAATATCCGTCCGAGGGAATTCGATAGCGAGGATGGCGGAGCCTTCGGCAACTTCGGCGATGATTCCGAACTTGACCGTGAAGAGGCATACAACACCTTCGGCGGTGATCAGGGCCTTATGATCGGCTATGCTTCGGATGATACGAAAGCCCTATTGCCGTTGCCGATCTACGCCGCGAGCCGGCTTGCCGAACGTTTGGCGTATGTGCGAAAAAACGGCATTGTTCCGTTGCTGAGACCGGATGGCAAGACGTTGGTGTCGGTGGAATACGCCAATGACAATATTACCGATCCGAAAGCGATTCGCCATATCCTTATCTCGACCCAGCATTCCGATGAACTCGGACTGGATGAAGTGCGCGCCTTGGTTCGAGAACATGTGCTTGAACCGGTACTGGAGACATTGGATGTCGATGCATCTCAGGCACAAGTGGTAATCAACGAGTCTCCATTTATCAACGGCGGTCCGAAAGCGGATGCAGGCCTTACCGGGCGAAAGATCATTGTGGACACATACGGCGGAGTGGCAGGACACGGTGGTGGCGCATTCTCTGGCAAGGACCCACGAAAGCCCGACCGCTCCGCGGCATATGCGGCACGTTGGGCTGCCAAGAACATAGTGGCTGCAGGCCTTGCCCGACGCGCACAGGTCGAACTCGGCTATCTTAATCGATCGGCAAGCCCTATCACTGTGGACGTGGAGACCTTCGGTACCGAGACGGTGGATCGTGCCGCCATCGAGCGTGCGGTGCGGAAGACCTTCGACTTCCGACAGCTCGCCATCATCGATGAACTCGATCTGAGACGACCCATCTACCGCAAGACTGCGGCTTATGGGCATTTCGGACGCGATGACGAGGATTTCACATGGGAGCGCACCGATAAGGTGGAGGAACTGCTGGGGAACGTGCGATGAACGATGAATACAAGCGCGAGTACTTCGATGACTTCGAACGGGACCACCCGAACATCTTCGCTTCCAAACTCGAACTATTGAGAACCGCCATCACCTTGGACGGCACGCGATCTACCGGAAGGACCGTATCGGTCGGCGCTGGCACCGGTTCCTACGAGGATGCGTTGAAGCGGTATGACATTGCAGTGAACGATATCGTGGAACCGGCTCCTGATTTGGCCGATGAGGCGGAACAGCGTGGCTTCCATGTGATTCGCAAACTCATCCAGGACGTGCCGTTTGAGGATGAGTCTTTGGACACGGTGTTTTATAACGGCAGCGCGTTTGGATTCATCGACGAGGTCTCTTTGCGGGCAGTGCTGAAACGACATTGGCGGCAGCTCAAGCCCGGTGGCGTCATCGCGCTGCTGGATGTGCCACCTGCCAGTGCGCTCGGTATCGCCGTGCAAGCCTCCTTTTTCCTCAATAAGCCCACGTATGTGTCTCATGTGCTGGCGACGAGTTGGTACGGCGCGGAAACGCCGCATAAGGAATACTGGCGAACCACCGAATGGTATGGCGGTTTGCTTAATGATGCCGGCTTCGTCGAACAACGTACGTGGCAGACGTTGCGTAGGCATCTCATTTACCAGAATGATGCTCCTGAACCCGTGACCGAGGGGTATCAGGAAGGCAGCTACGTGGCTCTGACGGCACGGAAGTTCTGACTTGAGCGATCTGTAATCGGATTGACCATCATAATCGTTTACGGCGTGGGCCAGCTGCTTCGTCGCACTGCGTCTGGGGCATAAGCGGCCGTTATATCGAAGACATCGAATTCCGGATAATGACACGGTCCCACGAGCGTCATATTGGCGCTACGATAAACGGCAACGTTCCGCTTGAGAAGTTTGGGGCTGAAACGGAACGAATCTCACTGGGCATTCGCCCGCATACATCACCATTGCAGCATGAAGGGGATTACGTAATGACTGCACAAACTACGGCGGCACCATCCTTGGCCGCCAAAGCCGGTGCCATAGGCACTGCAACGACAAACACAACAACAAAGCTGAATCGCACCCTCGGGTTTTCCGATTTGGTCACCTATGGCCTGATTTTCATGATTCCGGTGGCGCCGATTGCGTTCTATGGCTCCCAAGTGGCCGGCGCGCACGGATTGGTTGCCACGGCCTATCTCATCGGATTGGTGGCTATGCTGTTCACTGCATACAGCTATACGCAGCTGGTGAAGCTATACCCATACGCCGGATCCGTATATAACTTCGTTAGGCAGGGGACCGGTTCCGGCGGCGTGGGTTTCATCGCCGGATGGAGCATTATTCTTGACTACCTGCTGCTGCCGGCTGTGACGACGCTGGTAGGTACCAGTTTCCTGACATCCCTGATTCCGGTTGTACCCGGATGGGTATGGGCAATCGTTATCATCGCTGCCATCACCACCATTTCCATTCTCGGCATCAATGTGCTTTCCAAGCTGTCCGCTTTGTTCCTTGGTCTGCAGGTGGTTCTTATCGTCTGGTTCGTCGGGGCAACGCTGTTGGCAGTGGCGAACGGCAGCGTGCATTTCTCTCTCGCGGCATTCTATAACCCTCAGGACTTCAGCTTCTCCAATGTGCTTAGCGCCATCGGACTGGTGATTGTATCTTTCCTCGGCTATGACGCTATCAGCACGCTCTCGGAGGAAGCCGAAAATCCGCGTCGAACCGTACCGAAAGCCATCATCACATCGATTCTCATCATTGGCGCTGTATTCGTGTTGCTGACGTTCCTTGCCGGTTCGGTTCAGCCTGATTACACCAAAATCAATCCGGACAGTGGGTTCCTCGACATTCTCGGTATTGTCGGCGGCGCTCCGTTGCAATTGTTCGCCAGCATCGTGATTGTGCTTTCGTTCTCCCTGGCCTCTGGAGAGGAATGCGTCACATCCGTTTCGCGCATCCTGTATGCGGTGGGACGTGACGGTATCCTGCCGCGACAGTTCGGCAAGCTCAACGAGAAGACCCATACACCTGTGTTCGCCACGCTCGTGGTGGCCGCCGTCAGTCTGGTGCTTGCTCTTGCCACCAGCACCGACATTTTGGGCAACGCCGTCAGCTATGGCGCACTGATTGCATTCGTGCTGCTCAATCTCACGGTGATCTGGAAGCTGTTCATCACTTCGGACGACAAGAGCCCGCGTTCCGTTCTGACCCATGTGGTCGCTCCGCTCATCGGCACCGCCGTGAGCGTGTGGATTTTCACGGGACTTGGCCCGCTTGCGTGGACCATTGGCTCCGTATGGCTGCTTGTTGGTGTCGTGATTATCGCAATCAGAACCGGATTCTTTACTAAGAAGCTCGGAGCCAGCGAAAACCTGCAGGAGTACTTCGCCTGATTCCATCCGTCTCCAACGTCTTATGCGACATGTTCATCCATCGCATAATCACATATTCATTCATCACATCCATCGAGCAAACACACGAAGCTCACTATCGTAAAGGAATATCATCATGACCAACCTCACCATCAACGCCACGGCCAACGAGATCGCAGAGCGCAGGCCGGCCCAGATTGTCACCGGAACCTATGTCGATCTTGCCGGTGTCACCAGAGCCAAGTCGGTACCCGCCCGTCGCCGTGAGGCGTTTGAACGCAACGGCTTGGGCGCCGCTCTGGTCTGGGTGGTGTTTGGCGCGGACAACTCCTTCGCCGAAAATGAGAAGTTCAATGTCTCCGGCGATTTGCGACTGCATCTGGACTCTGCTGCATTGCGTCCCTATGACGACCTTGTACTCTGGGGGCCCACCAACCTGACTAATCAGGATGGCACGGTTTCCGAATATGATCCGCGCACCAAACTCATCGAGGCCGAGCGCAAGGCCAACGATCTAGGCTATGAAGCTCTGTTCGGCTTCGAATTTGAATTCCTGCTTCTTCCGCCCGAGGTGGCCACAGCCCGCACTTCGGAGGGCCTGCAGCAGACTCCATGGCAGGGTTATGGTTCACAAACCTTCCTTGAAAAGGATGCGTTCTTCGCCGACCTGATTGCAGCGGCCGACAACGCTGGCATTGATCTTGATCAGGTGCATACCGAATGGGGTACCAACCAGTTCGAGGTTTCCATCGCACCTGACACGCCGCTTGCCGCTGCGGACAAGAACGTACTGTTCAAACTCCTGCTGAAGCGTGTTGCCGCGAAGCATGGGCTGGTGGCTGTGCTGTCTCCCAAGCCTTTTGTGGATCAACCCGGTAATGGCGGCCACGTGCACTTCTCGCTGTCCCATCTCTCCGACGGTACCTCGCTGCTTTCCGGAGGCAAGGGGCCGCACGGGTTGACGGAAGAGGGCGCCTCGGCCATCGCCGGTGTTCAGGCCCATCTGGCTGATTTGACTGCCATTTTGGCTGGTTCCCCGGTTTCGCTGCTTCGTCTGCAGCCGGAAACTTGGACCGGTGCGGCTGTGAGCTGGGGCCTTGAAAACCGTGAGGCCGCCATCCGCTTCATCGAGAACAACATCGGTAACCCGCATGGCGCGAACATCGAGGTCAAAAACCGTGATTCGGCCGCGAACCCGTATCTTTCGGTAGCGGGATTGCTGTTCTCTGCGCTCGAGGGCATTGAGAAGAAGTTGCCTCTGGCCAAGGAGACCACCCGGTATCCGGGTGACTATTCCGATGAGGAGAAGCGTGAGCGCGGCATCGTGCCGTTCCCGGCCTCATACCATGCGGTTACCGAAGCGGTGGACCAGTCTGCCGCTGTGCGTTCGTATTTCGGTGATGCTTTGGTGGACGCCCTCGTTCAGGTAAGAAACCTCAACGAGGCCACGTACAAGGACAAGTCGGCAGAAGAACTTGCGTGGCTGTTCCGCAACCTTTGGTGATAGGTTGATTTGAACGGTTTGAATCTGGTTTGCGTGCCATATCGTCGCTGCATTGACGGATATGGCACCTTTTATGCGGAAAAGGGGAACGTGTTGCCGGTTCTGACGGAACAATCATACGAACGAGACAATGAAAGTCATGTGGACGTCATCAATGAGTACGCCGCTCGGGTGCCTTTGATAGACCAGCATGCGCATTCGGTGTATGGGCATGAACCCAGCGATGAAGAATTTCAGGAGGCGGTGTTTCTCGATGATGATGCATGGCCGGATGCGATTGATCGTATGCGTAGCCAATTCGGGTATGCTCTGTTGCGGGATTGCTTTCCATTGCTCAGGGAATCAAATGGCTCATCGACAGGGGTATCGTCAGCCGATTACCTGAAGACGCGTCATGCGTTTGTTGATGCTCATTCTGAGACGGTTTTGGATCGGAAGTTCCTCAGGCTGGCTGGTGTTTCCACTTGGATTATCGATTCCGGTTTTGCCGCTGAGTCTCTTCACGGTCCGGAAGAATTGGAGACGCTTGTTGATGGAACCGTGAAACGCCTGACCCGCATCGAGGTCTTGGCCGAATCGGTATTATCCGAAACCGAGCATGAGCCGGAACGGTTCATTGAAGTATTCCGACAGCGGCTCCGGGAATCGGCATCGGTGTCTGTTGGATTCAAAAGCATTGCGGCATACCGCACGGGATTCGCTCTTTCTTGGCTTGCCATCGACGAACAACAGGTAACTCAATCCGTGAAAAACCTTGACGCCCTTGGTCGGCACAGGCTTGTCGACCCTGTGATTGAAGCGTTCATAGATAGAGAGGCAACGATATTAGGACTACCTGTGCAATTCCATGTGGGGGTGGGGGATGCGGACACAGCACTGGCCGAATGCAATCCCTCTCATTTGGTTCCTTTGATTCGGTGGGCCAAGGAGCACGGATCCCCCATCGTGTTGCTCCATTGCGTGCCGTATGAGCGTGAAGCGGCGTTTCTATGCTCAGTGCATGCGAACGTATATATGGATGTGAGCCTATCCAATCCCCACATGGGAGCACAGGTGGGAGAACTGCTACGCGAGGTGTTGGCTTGGTGCCCATTCGATAAACTGCTGTATGCATCAGATGGCATAGGGCTTGCCGAGCTGCATTACCTTGCATCGGTGCTGTTCCGCAGGCATATTGCGCAGATTGCCGTTGAATGGGTACACGAAGGTGTCTGGACTGAGCGGCAAGCCATTGATGTTATTGATGGGATTGCTCAAGCCAATGCCCGGCGAGTGTATGGATTATGATGGTCCTGCCTTGCCCGGCGAGGGATGAGTCAATGCAGCAATTATTCAGAACAATCCTTCGACGATGATCGAGAGCGAGAAATCCTCTCGATCATCGCCCCAAGAACTCTGGAATCGCCTCAGCGGCGGCGTATCCCTTGCGGTACATCATCTCAAGACCCTCGAAGTTTTTCTTCAGGGTGTTGAGGCCGTACAGCTCCTCGGGGGCGAGGATGAGCACTCGGCCCTCGGCCTCGTACTGCTTCGCGAGCTCGATTTCGTCGTTGTAGGTCCTGTAGCGCTCGCGAAGCCGTTCGGCCGCCGCCGGATACGTGCGCTCCAGGATACGCGCGGGGGCCAGATCCTTGCGCTGCTGACGGATCTCGTCGCGCAGACGGGACAGGATCAGGATCACACGTTCATACCCATCATCCAGTGCCTTCTGCACCGGGATCGGGTCGGCGATGCCGCCGTCGAAATACGGCACACCGTCCACGACGTACGGCTCGCAGGCCACCGGCACCGCGGACGACGCCTTGACGATGTCGAAATCGTCGTACCGGATACGGGACTTGTCGAAGTACTTGGCCGAGCCGTCCTCCGCATTGCAGGCAACCACCGTGAATCCGGTGGGATTGGCCTCGAACGCCTCGAAATCCACCGGATACTCGCCGTCATGGTTGCTCAGCGTTCCATAGATGTAGTCCAGATTGGCGAAGTTGTGGTTCTTGAAGAAGCTTTCCGCGCTCGCATACTCCTTGCGGAAGGCGTACTTGGTGTAGAACGTGTGGTTGCGGCCATGCTGGCGGGCGATGAACGAGGTCATGTTGGCCGCGCCGGCGGAGACGCCATAGCACATGTCCACGTCGATGCCATCCTCCAGCATGCGATCCATCACCCCGCAGCCGAAAATCGCGCGGAATCCGCCGCCGACGTCGATCATCGCGGACTTTGCTGTCATGACTATCCCCCTGTTCAATCCGATAGGGCAGAGCTTACGCGCTCCGACCGGACAAGGCACTGGACAATGCACCCCATGATGTAGGGATTTTCCCACCGTGTAGGGAAACTCTCACGGTGTAGTGATGAAAAACGGCTTGATTCCGCCATTCTTCATTTTTGCATCCCTACACGGTGGGAAAATCCCTACACCGTGGGACGTAAGCGACCATTAATTGGCGCGTGGTGGCGAGTGCGGCGCGTGACGTGTGGCGGCCGGGCCATCGTCAGCGGCTCAGCAGCGCCCGCGACAGCTCGGCGATACGCGCCGACGGGTCGGAATTGGCGAGCTCCACGCCGCCGACGGTGTCTTCCGGCGCCAGCTTGCCCAGGGATTCGAGCACCACGCCGAGGTGACGCACCGTGCCTTCGTTGCCGTCGATGATCGCGGCGCGTTCGGGGAGCAGCTCGCGGAAATAGTCGCGGTAGAACACGAAATGTGTGCAGCCGAGCACCACCGAATCGATACGGTCGAGGTCGTACTGGTCGAAATACCCGTGCAGGGTGCGCATCACTAGATCATGGTCGTCGAGCCGGCCGGACTCCACGATTTCCACCAAATCGGGGCACGGCTCCTTGTAGATCTCGTTGTCCGAATCGAACCGGTCCATCAGCTTGGCGAATTTGCGCTCGCGCAACGTCAACGGCGTGGCCGCCACAATCACGCGTTGCGGGATATGATGCGGGTCGGACGGCACGTCCCCCCGGTCGCAGGCGATCTTCAGCGCCGGCTCCATGCCGATGATCGGGATGTCATACCGCTCACGCAGGTCGTTCACCGCAGCCGATGTGGCCGTGTTACAGGCGATGACCACGGCCTTGACGCCCTGTTTCACGAAGTGTTCCACGATGTCGAAGCTCAGCGCGCGCACCTGCTCCGGCGTCTTGGTGCCATACGGCGCGTTGGCGGAATCGCCGAAATACAGCACATGCTCGCCCGGCATGTCCTTCACCATCTGACGAACCACCGAAATGCCGCCGAGACCTGAATCGAACACGCCGATCGGCGATGTTGAGCTCATGTCTGATTCCTCCTGTTGTTGACGCCGCAGTGTCGGTTACCAGAGTACTCTGTAAGCCATGAGTCTTCCGCAACAAGTGACCAAGGTGCACGCCACCGGCAATGATTTCGTGGTGTATCTCGACCGTTCGGGTGAATTCGAGCCCACGCCCGATGAGATTCGATTCCTGTGCGACCGTCATTTCGGCATCGGCGGCGACGGGCTGATTCGCCTGACCGCTCCCGAGCATGTCTCCGATCTGAGCCGTGAACAGGTGGACGCCACGCACGCTGATGGAGCGCAATGGTTCATGGACTATCGAAACGCCGACGGCTCCTTGGCGGAGATGTGCGGCAACGGCACGCGCGCAATCACCCTGTTCGCCCAGCACGAGGGCGTCGCCGACTCGACCGAACCGTTCCGGCTCGGCACGCGCGCCGGAGTCAAGGTGCTCACGCCGCGGGGCAATATGAAGCCGTATGGCGCCAACGTGTTCCAAGTGGAGATGGGGGCGTGGCATATCGGCGAGGAGGACGCCTACGAGGTCACCATCCCGGGCACGTCGGGCTCCGCGCGGGGTACGTTCGTGGATATGGGCAATCCGCATGTGGTGGCGGTGATCGAGGATGCCTTCGCCACGCTGCCGGTGGTCGAGGATCTGGACCTCGTCACCAAGCCCGTGGTCGCCCCGGTAATCGAGTCGGACCAGAACGTGGAGTTCGTGCGCGTCGACGACATCGATCAGAACACCGGCGTGGGCGAGGCGACGATGCGCGTCAACGAACGCGGTTGCGGCGAGACGCTGTCGTGCGGCACGGGTCTGTGCGCCACCGGCGTGGTGCTGCGCGCCAAGACCGGCATCGACCATTGGGACATCACCGTGCGTGGCGGCACGCTGCGTGTCGATGTCAGCGCCGATGACGTGCGGCTGACCGGTTCGGCCACGTTGGTTGGCGAGGTGACGTTGCTATAGGCTGCCGGTCCGGCCGAATCGGGGTTTGTTATCGCTGTTCTTGCGGTCTCGCTGATGCGGGGCCGCATTTTGATCCTCCCGATTGTGGGTCCGCTGGTTGCGCGTCATTACTGGTATCCCGCGCCAAAATTCGTTGACTATATTTTTGGCTCCCCTTGTTAGGGGAGCTGGCCCGCGAAGCGGTTTGAGGGGTAGTGAATCAATAAACGAATTCATGGCGCAGGATACTCAGTTATATCCGCGTGTGGGGCCGTCTCAGGCAGGGGCTGCTCAGGCGGAGGCCGCCTCAGGCAGGAGTCGGACCGGCAACCCTCACGCGAACAACGCGGCGCCTTCGGTGACGATGATGAGCACCACGATGGCCACGATCCACAGCACATCGATCATGAGGTCGATGCCGAGACGGTAGTACTTCGACAATCCAGCCGGAATCTCGCCGTCCTTGCCGGACGGCAGACCTTGAACGGCGACGGTGGCGTGGCTGAGCGCCATGAATTGGATGGTGGTCGAGAACATGAGCGTCAGGCACCACGGGCACAGCGCGTGGATCACGAACAGCGACTGGGTGCTCAGCCAGTACGAGTAGGCCAGTGCGGCGAGACCGCCCAGCCATGTGCAGGTGGCGAACCAGCGCGGCACGCGCACGCGGGCCAATCCGATCACCGCGATGGTGACGAACACGCTTTCGGCGGCGATGCCGAAGAAGGCGTTCGGATAAGATAGTCCGCCGAACTTCACGATCTCCGCCTGCCAGGACTGCGCGACGGTGGAGCAGGAGATCACGGCGTTCACATCGCAGCCGAGCGAAGCCCCGGGGTTGCGGGCCAATTGCAGCGTCTCCGCGGAGAGGATGAACGACGTGCCCAACGCCACGAGCGAGGCGATCAGCACGATGAGATACGTCCATGTGGCGGAATGACGCCAGCCGGTGAATCGCGGCGCGTCGAGCAGGATATCGGATTGCGACTCGCGGAAACCGGTATCGGCGGACTGGACGTTGCCGGCGTTTTCGGTGTCGTCAACGGTGTCGGTGGAAGCGGATGTGATGCGTGTTGTGCTCGTCATGGTGTCCCCCTGCAGTGTTGCGTGGCCTTGTCCTGGAGTCGATACGCCTCGTGCTTGCCGGTGGTGCCGATCATTCCACGTCGTTGGCGTCACGATGGGGAAGCGTCCTGCCGGTGCGTGAGCGCATCCTGCCGGCTCCGTGGGGACGGGCCTTGGTGTGCTGGGCTCCAGCCTAGCGTCTGCGCTTGTCATGTGCGGTGAATCGCTTCATATGATTCGCTATCCGCCGAAGGCGACGGCGACGGGGCGGCAAGCAAGCCGGCATCGGCCTCGCGTACGAAAAAGCCGGCAAAACGGGTTACGATGGAGAGTATGACTGGATACGTGATGCCTGCAATGCCGCCTGCGACCGGGTGGGATATCCACTGCCACACCGTGTTCTCCGACGGTACGGAAACGCCGACCACGCTTGCCGAGCAGTCGAAGGCGCTGGGGCTGTGCGGCGTCGCCATCTCCGATCATGACACCACCGCCGGCTGGGGTGAAGCCGAGGCGGCGGCGCGACAGGTCGGGCTGCCGTTGCTGCGCGGCACCGAAATCACCGCCACCGACGAGGATTTGTCCGTGCATATGCTCGGCTACCAGTACGACCCCGCCAACGCGCACATCGTGAATCTGTTCGAGACCACCCGCGCCGCGCGGCTCAGGCGCACGCAGCGCATGGTCGAGTTGTTGTCTCGTGATTACCCGATCTCCTGGCAGTCCGTCCTCGATCAGGTCAAGGAAGGCGGCAAGACCACCATCGGCAGGCCGCATATCGCGGACGCGTTGGTGAGTGCTGGAGTCTATGAGAACCGTTCGCAGGCGTTCGCCGATGCGGTCAACTCGGCGTCCAAGTACTACATCCCCACGCCCTCGCCCACCACGCATGAGGTGGTGGCGGCGGTCAAGGAGGCCGGGGGCGTGGTCATCATCGCCCACGCCGGTGATTTGAGCCGCAACCCCCGCCTGATGACGGACGCCCAGATCGAGGCGTTGGCCGATGAGGGGCTGGATGGTCTGGAAGTATGGCATCGCGGCAACCCGCCCGAACAGCGCGAACGGTTGCTCGACATCTGCCGTAGACGCCATCTGCTGGTTACCGGCGGGTCCGATTGGCATGGCAAGGGCAAGCCGAACCGGCTGGGGGAGAACCTCACCGACGAGGCCACCGTCGCCGAAATCGTGCGTAGGGGTGTGTTGCCGCTGTACCGGTGATGCCGGCGCAATGCGTCGGGTTATGTCGGCTGGTGCGTCGGGTTATGTCGGCTGGTGCTGGTTGGTACCGGCCAGCACCAGCCGGGTTTGACGGCACCTGTTTGGCGACGTTGAACAGGTATCATCAACCGATATTTCAATCGATGGTATTGAACCGGCATCGTTGAACCGGCATCGCATATCAGACAGCAGTCGGTTTTCGGATGACTGTCGGATTTCGACGTTTGACTGACGGTTCTCGTACACCACATGCATGAAATCCGACAGTCAAGCGTAGAAATCCGACAGTCAAGCGATGGGTTCCGACAGTTAGATGTCGAAATCCGTCAGGCAAACGTCGAGAACCGTCAGGCAAATAGTTAGGGAAGGCCTGCGGGGGCCGAGACAGGGGTTGGGGGCAAGCCAGGGGTTCAGGTCAGCGGTAGGGACCCAAGATAAGGGCCCAAGACGATCAGAGAGCGCCGAAACCGACAGCGTGCTTGGTCTCCGAACCGATGATGGCGTAGCCGAGGGCCTTGGCGGGCACGATGATGCGGCGACCCTTGTCGTCGGTCAGGTCGATGGAGGCGCCGGTCTCCACAGCCTGAGCGATGACCGCGCTCACCTTGTCCGCGGAATCCTCGGTGCTGAAGTTCACCGGTCGTGCCACGTTCTGAATGCCCAGTTCGATATCCATGAATACTCCTCGTTGGCCCGGTCCGTTTTCGGCCGGTGATGTGATGTGCCGGTTGCGGCGGTGTCGTCATGCGAGGTGACGCATGACGCAGTCATGTGGCCGTGTGACCATATGACCACCGCAACCGGCTATGTTCGGTTGGTTTGTTATCGATTATGTCCCATTGCGTCGTCCGTCGAGAGCGGAGGCGCGATGGTTATGCGCTCGGCGTGGAATCCGCTGCAGAATCTGCCGCAGAATTTGTTGTGGAGTCCTTGGTGTCTTCCGATGCGTTCGGTGCCGAGGTGACGGAGGATTCGTCACCATCGGTGGATGCCGCGTCCCCTTTCGCGGAGCTGTTGTCCAGACTGTCGCTTTGATCGGCTGTCTGACCGGCGTCGGCTTCGCGTCTGGAGTCCTGACCGACTTCGGACATGGCGCCCGACGCAGCGACGGGCGCCACGGCGGATTCGGCCGTACCCGTCACGGGATTGCCGTCGGCGTCGTATCCATCCAAACCGGCGTGGGCGTCGCGCAGGGCGCGTTCCTCGCGCTCGAGCAACGGGATGACTGTGGTCTTGGCGTTGGAGGAATGCGCGAATCGTTCCCCGGTGTCGTCGTCATCGCGCACAGAGGTGGGGAAGAGCGGACGGGGTACGTGGAAGGTGCGTGCGCCTGCTGCGGCGGGTCGGGCGGACGCGCTGGAGAAACCGGTTCCACCGGCGGCGCGGTCCACGGCGCCAGCGGGATTGCCATGAGACGCAGTGCCCGTCGTCGCGGAGCCGTTGGTTGCAACAGAGTCCTTGGTCGCATCAGTCGAAGCCCCGGCAACGTTGCTGTCGCCTACGGCTCCTCGAGATGAGCCGGACGAGGCGCGCTTGTCCATCTCCAGTAGCTCCTTCAATGTGATGGTCACCGAGGAGTGCGGCGAGGATTGCGAACGCTGGGGTGCGGTCGAGCCGGTGCCGGTTCCCGTCAGCGGTCTGCCTGCCAGCGGATGATCAGCGGTGCGGTCCGACGCGGCACCGGAGACCTCCGGCGTGATATCGACGTTGCCGGCGGCCGAGATTTCGGCGGAACCGGTGCGATCGGGATCGGGTGTGGCGTCGGTGGTGCCCGTCGCGGTGCCCGTCGTGACGGCGCCTGCAGCCCGCGAGCCGGTGCCTGATGCGCGGGTGGTGTCGGACGCGGGGCGCGCCGGTGTCGTGCCGTGGCGCCGGTCATCATGCAGAAGCGTGCCCACGGTGATCGTGGAAGGCGATTCGTTGCCGGACGTGCCCGCCCCTCCCGCTGCGGCCTTGGCGTCGGGCGCGGGTGTGGCGTCGCGGCTGATGACGCCCAGCTGATGGGCCAGACGCTCTACCTGAGCCTTGAACTGCATGATCTTATCGTTGTCGCCGCGGTTCAGCGCCTGAATGAATTCGCCCACCTGCTCCATCTGTAGCCACAGGTTGGCGCGCAGCATGATGAGATCGTCCAGACGGGAGCCCATCATGCGCCCGTATGCGGAAAGCACGGCATTGCGGTGGGTTTCGTCCAGTTTGCCGAAAATCCAGGCGAGGTCACGGGCCGGGTCGTTGACCTGCATGTCCTGCCAGTTGGTCACGGCGGTGATGGTGGAGCCTGAGAACAGCAGATCGCCGTCCGAAAACCCGCCATGCACTGTGCAGGTGGCGAACGACCACAGGCCGTCGGTCTCGATGACGCGGGCCCAGCTGTTGGTGATTTCGCCCGGAACATGGCCGGCCGAACGCAGACGCTTGATCCATGCGGTCAGCTGCGCGTGAATCTGCCCGGTGGTGAACACGGGATATTTGGCCGCGGTCAGGAACGCGGGGGAGAGCCGGTGGATGGAGCCGAGGGCGGTGCCCACGGCGGCGCAGTCGTCCAGCGTGAGCAGGTCCAACGGCCGCGACTGCCCCTGACGATGGGCGGCGATCATCACGGTCGTCTCTCCGGTGGGACTGGGACGGCCCGTATCGACGGTGGCTGCCGCCGCCGCATCCGCATCCTCGCGCTGGAACGCCTGCGCTGTGGCGGTCTGGCCGGGCTTGGCCACGTCGCCCGGGCAGAAGGCGATCACCCTGTCCAGATCGAAGCCGAGTCCGCCCGGTTCGCGCGCCGCGGCCAGCGTCTGCGCCGCCCGGACGCGGCGGATCAGCCGGGTACGCCCTTCCTTGGTGTCGGTGGCGTAGACGTCATACAGCTTGCCGGAGGCGTCCTGCACCACCGCCTGGTCGATGCCCTTGGCCTCGTCGGTCGAACTGGCCTGCGTGCTCTCCCGCACGCCGGCGACAGCCAGATTCGGCAGGACGGCCGAAGTCAGCGCCGCCAAGACATAATTGCTACGTTTCATCACCCTTCAACACTAATACATCACATGCGTCACGGGGCCGGGCGACACCGGAAAACACGGCATATGGGTCGTTCCACCGGTCGTCATGGCGGGCGACATGGAGTTTGCCATGGCATTCGGCTGGCATTCGTCACGGTGTTCGGCATAGCGGCCGACGCGAGTATCGGCGCCATGACGGAGCCGGCCTGTTGCATCAACGGCGTCCGCGCGTCGTCCGTGGGCCGCAAGCATACCGTGCGCGAGGCGTCTGCATCGTCGGCATCCGAGCTGGACCTTCGGGCCGCGTCGGCCATGCCGGCCTCGGGCCAGCGTGCCGTCCGGCGCCTTGCCCGTGTCACAATGGAGGGCATGGAACAGGCACAGACGATTCTTGAAGGGCTCGACGAGCAGCAGCGCAGGGCGGCGACCACGCTCAACGGGCCGGTGCGCATCATCGCCGGTGCCGGCGCCGGCAAGACGCGCACGGTTACGCGTCGCATCGCCTACGCCTGCGCCACCGGTGCCTGGAAGCCCGAACGGGTACTCGCCGTCACCTTCTCGGTCAAGGCGGCCGCCGAAATGCGCGCCCGGCTGGCGCAACTCGGCGTGGGCGGCGCAGCGCGTCAGGGAACCGGCCAGGGCGTGACCGCCGCGACCTTCCACTCCGCGGCCCTGAACCAGCTCAACGGCGTGTGGACGGATGTGTGCGACGCCCCGTTCCCGCACCTCATCGAGGACCAGCGTGACGTGGTCGCACAGGCCATCACCCGTGTCACCGCGCGCAGCGACATCGATCCACTCACCGTGCGCGACATGCTGGCGGAAATCAACTGGGCCAAGATCTCCCTGATTCCCGTGGCCGACTACGAGCGCATCTGTAGGGCCGCGAACCATCGGCCGCCGTCCGGGCTCGAGCCGGAACGTTTCGCGAAATTGTATGACGCCTACGAACAGGAAAAGACCTCGCGCGGGGAGATCGACTTCGACGACATCCTGCTGTTGGTATGCCACATCATGGACGATTTCCCGGATGCCGCGGCCCAGATTCGCTCGTCGATCGGCTGGCTCACCGTGGACGAGTACCAGGACGTCTCCCCGCTGCAGCACCGGTTGTTGACCCTGTGGCTCGGCGGTGGCGGACCTGATGGCAAGGCGGCGATGAATCGCAACGTCTGCGTGGTGGGGGACCCGGCGCAGACCATCTACTCGTTCGCCGGCGCGTCCAGCTGGGATCTGCTGCGGTTCGCCGACGAATTCGGGCCGCTGTCCGCCGACATCAATCTCGGCATCGATTACCGTTCCACGCCGGAAGTGGTGGGACTGGCGAACCGGGTGCTCGCGGCGGCGCCGAACCGTGACGACTACCTGAAACTGCGGTCCGCGCGCGAACCGGGGCGGAGGGTGAGCCGAACCGTATACGACACCGATGTGGAGGAGGCGCAGGGCGTGGCCGCCCGCATACGCAAGCTGGTGGCCGCAGGAGCCAAGCCCTCGGATTGTGCGATTCTCACGCGCATCAACGCTCAGCAGGCGGTGTTCGGCACGGCGTTGCGCGCGGCCGGCCTCAAGTTCCGCGTGCGCCGAGACGCGGGATGGCAGTCGACCGCGCTCGCTGATTCCGCCGCCTCGAAACGCGCGTTGCTGGAGGCCATGGGATTGGACGCCACCGGCATCAGGCAGGAGGACGACTCCGGCGTCACGATTTCCACCATCCATGCGGCCAAGGGTCTGGAATTCAAGCATGTGTTCCTGGCGGGCTGCTCCGAGGGACTGCTGCCGTATGGTGCGCCGGCGCCGGGGGAGAGCCTGGAGGAGGAGCGACGGCTCATGTATGTGGGCATCACGCGCGCCGAGGACTCGCTGCATCTCTCCTACGCGCGCACCAAGGACGGATACGGCGCCCAACAACGTCGTCCGTCACGGTTCCTGTGATACGCACGGTGAAGGGGAGCGGGGCATCGAGGGCTTTGGCCATTCGAAAGACGCCCTCGGACGGGTGAGTCGATCGAACGGGGCGCCGGAGCGGGTCTGTTAGGGTGGTTTGGGGCGGTCTGCGGTATAGGCGCGGTCTGCGGAGATACAGACCGCGCCTGTACGGGCGTGTCTCGCGGAGCCGTAGGATGGTTCGCGCCGCTGCTGTTCTGTTACTGTGCGTCGTCCGCGCTACCGGAGCCGTCGGCTGCGTCTCCGTTTCCGTCACCGTTCGTGCCACCGTCCTCATCCAACAGCTTGGAGAGCTCGGCGTCCCAGTCGATGTTCTCGGTCTTGCCGTCGGCGGAGGGATGTGCGGGTTGCGCGCCCGAAGCACTGCCCTTCGGGGGAACGGCGTCGCCAGCCGTGCCATTGACGGGCTGGTCGCCCGGCAGCGAGGGGAGCAGATCGGGATGCGACCACTTGGCGTCACGACCTTCGGAGCCCTCCGCGGCGGTGATCATCTCCCACAATCCCGCCGCCTCACGCATGCGCTTGGGGCGCAATTGCAGACCAAGCAGACTCTCGAAGGTACGCTCGGCGGGACCGCCCATCGCGCGTTCGCGACGGGTCATCTCGCGCAGCTGTTCGATGTGCGGCAGATGTGCCATGCCGGCGCGCCACACCACGCAATCGACCCAGCCCTCGACCATGGCAAGCAGCGATTCCAGCGAGGACAGGGCCTCACGCTGCTCGGGCGTATCGGGAATGCCCACCTTAGTGAGGTTCACCGCATCCGAAATGGATTCGGGGTCCATGGCCTCGGCATCGCGCAGCTGCTCCTCCATGGCATCGAGGTCGATGGAGATGCCGCGCGCGTATTTTCCAATCAGCGCCTCGAAGCGCGGCATAAGCCACGGTACCGAGGCGTAGAGCCGGGCGTGCGCCATCTCCTGCAACGCCAGATAGGAGAGCACTTCGGATTCGGGGATGCGTTCGCTGGAGGTGAACCCGGCGAATGCGGCCTCGAATGCGGCCTCGTCATCCTTGGCGGAGGAATCCGCGGCATTGGGGGAGTCGGACGTGCCGGTGACATCGACGGCGCCATCGTTGGAGGTAGCGTCGTCATGGGGCGCGGCGTCGTGCGCATCGCCGCCGTTGCCGGGCTTCTGCGCGCGGGCCGACGCGAATCCGATCGGATTGCCGGAAGCAGGTGACGGGAACGCGCCGGAATCCACGTCGTCGCCGTTCGCGGTCGCCTGATCGTCGGCCGGCAGCTCGCCGTTGAGCATCTTCACGTATTCGGTGATGTTCTGCGCGATGAGTCCGCCGGCGGGGTTCTTGGTGAGCGCGATGCCCTGATCGAAGCTGCCATGCACCTCATGGCTCAGATTGCCCGCAGCATGCCCAAGCTGCATGGCGAAGGACGTATTGCCGAGCAGCTTGATGAGCTGGGCCGGGTCCTTCATGCCGTCCGGAATAGGAATAGGCACCGGCCCAGCGAACATGCCCGTGATCTCTCCGCCGCCCAGCGCGCCGCCAAGCCGTTCCGAGATCACCGAGGCCAGAGCGTCGTTCATCGATTCGGCCACGGGTGCAGCGAATTTGGCCCACTGGTCGATGGTGCCCTCGACCCATCCGGCGCGTGTGAGCACATCGGGTTCGCCGGGCGCCGGATTGAATTCGCAGGCGGTGTCCAACCACAGATTGGCCTCGCTCATGGCCCGCCGGGCGGCCTCGCCGTCGGTGGCGGACACGCTGGAGGCCGATCCCTGCGCATTCGCCTGCTGCAGAGCGATCGACTTCGCGAGCTTGATGTTGATCGGCCCCTCTTCGACGGTGCGCTGCATGTCGCCCATCGTATTGAGTCCGCCGGCGGTGAACGCGGCCATCATCTGCTGGACCTCGGTGGGATCGGGCAGTCTGCCGGGGTCCTGGCTCATCAGCTGATCGCGGATTTCGGCGGGCAGCTGGTTGATCTGCTGCCAAGCCATCTCACCCTGAATCGGGCCGAAGCATTTGATGAGCCAGTCGTGAATCGCGTTGTCGTCCATGCCTATCCTTCTTTGCCGCGGTGTGTTACCCCAAGTGTAGGGTCTGCCGCGCCCTTTCGCTTGTGGCCGAGCCTTTCCTCGCCTTGCCGGGCCATCCCGGTCTTTTCTGTCTTGCTGGCCGGAACCCGCATACACTGTTGGATATGGTTGCAGGTCATAGGAATGTTCAGAACCCTACGCACAAGCCCACGAGGGGCGGTGCGTCGCCCCTCGGGTCGGTGTCGGCGACGGCCGATGGCGGGGATGCGACGTGCGGATCGAGCGCGACGTACGGGCCGGACACGACGCGCGAGCAGGACGTGACGCGTGAGCCGGAATCTGGCGCAGAGTTCCGGGGCCGGGCGGGATGGACCCGTCATCCGGGACGGGCCGCGCGTGCTGCCGTGGCGCGGGTACGGCGGTACGTCGCCGGACGTTCTGCCCGATATTTCACCGGGATTCTGGCTGTGGCGCTGGGCGCGGCGATACTGCTGATGCCCAGCCCATACGTCATCGAGATGCCCGGTCCCACGCAGGACGTGCTCGGTTCGGTCAAGGAGGGGCAGGTCATCGCCGTGGACGGGAAGGCCGTCTCGACACACCGCGATTCCGGCAAGCTGCTGTTGGTCACGGTCAGTGCGTCCGGTGTGCCCGGTTATCCGATCGTCAACGCGCAGGCCGTATGGGGGTGGGCCGATCCGCAGGTGGAGGTCACGCCGCGCGAGGCCGTGGTGCCGGTGGGGCAGACCGCGGACGAATACCAGCAGAAGGTCGATGCCGATATGACCGGCTCCCAGGACACGGCCACCAAGGCCGCAATCGCCTATCTCAAGGCCCACGGCGCCGAGCTTGGCGTGGACGCCGCCGAGCTCGGGAACCTGAAGGTGACGATGCATGTGGACAGCATCGGCGGTCCTTCCGCGGGCATGATGTACACGCTTGGGCTGATCGACAAGCTCACAGCCGCGCAGGAGACCGGAGGCAAGACGATCGCCGGCACCGGCACCATCAGCGAGGACGGCGCAGTGGGCAGAATCGGCGGCATCAGGCTGAAAATGCTCGGTGCCAAGCGTGATGGCGCCACCTGGTTCCTTGCCCCCGAATCGAACTGTGCCGAGGTGGTGGGTCATGTACCGGACGGTCTACGCGACGTCAAGGTCGCCACGCTGGACGAGGCGTATCAGGCGCTGGTGGCCATCGGTGCCGGGAAAGCAGACGGATTGCCGCACTGCACGGCGTGATGCGGTGTTGTGGGGTGTGACGTGGTGTTGCAGGGTGTGGCGTGTGCGGCGACCCGTTCCGTTTCCGCAGCTCCTCAAGCCTTCGGTCGCCAGTCTGTCCCCGTCCCTACAGTCCGGCCACCGGCCTCCAGAGCTACGCCCTCGGCTTTCTTGGTCTTCCCCGCTTGTTTCGGCCCGATTCTGTCCATAATCCGATGAGAAACCCGGTGGCGTTAACGTGTTTGTTCGTGATGGCTTGCTAATGTAGCCCCTGTGAATCAAACGGCATCACAGAACGCGGCAGAATTTGGTTTCGAGCCTGGGGACATAATCCAGGAATGGCTCTGGGACGACGACGTGGACGATTCCATCCGCGCCGAAATCGAGAAGCTTACGGGCGAAGACCTCGTGGATGAGGATTATGACTCCTCGGTCGATGGCGTCATTCTGTGGTGGCGCGACGGCGACGACGAGGACGAGCTGTCCGATACGATCGTTGACGCGTACGCGGTGCTCGGCGACGATGGCCCGCTGTGGGTGCTCACCCCCAAGCCTGGCCGCCCGGGAGCCGCAAGTTCCTCCACCGTGCAGTCCGCGGCCAAGACGGCCGGCATGAACGCGGCCACGCCGTTGACGGTGAGCCGCGACTGGAACGGCATCCGTCTGCGCGCGTTCGGCAAGGGACGCTGATTGGTCGGAACCGATTGAATCGGGTGCTGCACCTTCGTGGCGTCGGGTGCGTCTCCTTCACGGTGACGGGCATAACCGGCGCACCCGAATCCGCAAATACGTCAAGTGGCGCGTCGGGGAATCCCATGCGCTATCCTTGACATCCGCGGGCGATTAGCTCAGTTGGTTAGAGCGCCACCTTTACACGGTGGATGTCGGGGGTTCGAGTCCCTCATCGCCCACCATGTAGGAGGCCCCGGAATCATTACGGTTCCGGGGCCTCTCGCGTATCCGGGCTGGCGTCGTGACAACAACGTGACAACGAAACAGTCATTCGACGTTTGCAGCATGTCGCGCGACGAATATGTCAAACCGGTGACGGAGCTGGTACCACCGCTTCCCCGCATGGTGAAAACCGTCACGCATCCTTCCGGAATACTCGCATGAGTCGCAACAGTCACGTAAAGTGTGGACAGAGTGTTTCCATTCAGCAGGAGGTCGGAGGCCGATGGCGCAGAAACTTCGCGAAGGAGAAGGCAAATCGGGTATCGCCCGCGCAGGCAAGCGCAAGCTGGGCTACAACCCCGAACAGGTCGACGCTTTTCTGGAACGCGCCCATGCCCTGTATGACAGCGAGGGCGTCCAACTCAGCCAGAAGGACATCCAAGACGTCTCCTTCGATCTGGCCAAGAACGGCTATGTGATTTCCCAAGTGGACGCCGCGTTGAGCCGTCTCGAACGAGCCGTGGTGGACAAGCAGACCACATGGGAGATCTCCCAGCACGGTCGTGTGGCGTGGAAGGCGCAGACCGAGAACCTCTACCACGAAATCGTCAAGCACGCCGAACGCGCCGAACGCGAGCGCTTCAAGCCGGGCAACGCCAAGCAGCCCTCCTACGATCGCAAACAGGTCGATCGCCTCACCGATCAGATCGTGGACAAGGCCGCCGCCGCTCTCGGCGTGGACGGCGTGAGTCAGGATGATGTACGCAAGCTCGCCGATCTCAACGCCAACGCCGTCAACAACGTGGTCTTCACCCAGCGCAAGGGCAGGAAGGGCTATGACGAGCGTCAGGTCGACTTCTTCCTCAACACCTGCGTCCAGTTGCTGAGCCGACTGGAATCATATGCGCGGGTGGCCGATTTCGTGTCCGGCGATGCTGCGGCCTCCGCAACTGCGGCCGCCGAAGCCGCTTCCCCCGCGCCGGCCGGCAATGTTTCATCGCTGTTCGGTGCCGACGCCCCCCACGCCCCGGCTGCCGCTCCGTCCGGCCCGTCTGCCCCGGCTTCCGCGTCGTCGCCGATGTACCATGACTCGTTCGATGCGTTGCATCAGGCCGAACGCGACCTGTTCACGGCCCCTGCCGGACAGGACAAGCCTGTAGCCTACGCGCCCGCATTCGCCGCATCGGCACCCTCCGGCCCGTCCGCGCCGCAGCCCGTCGCGTTTGCCCCTACGGTCAAGCCGGAGCATCAGTACTCGGGCTCTCCAGCGGATGCCTCCGGCCATGTGGATGGTCATGCGGATGCCGTGCCATCCCAGTCCGAGACGGTGGTGATGTCGCCGTTAGGTGGGGATTCGTCCAATCTTTCCGCGACCTCCGCGTCCGCTGCATCGGCCCCCTATGGTCTTTCCGGATCGTCGCCGGATTACTCTCCGGCACAAACGTCCGCCACGGAACCGTCCGTTACCGGGGCTGCTCGGTCGTATGCCGCCGGAACGGCGCCATCGGGACAGGCCGCGACATCGGCATTGCCGCCGGCTTTCACGCCCAGCCACGAGCACTCGTCGGCCCGCGCCGACCTGTCTGGCCAGACGGCACCAGCGGGCCAGCCCGTGTGGGACTGGCAATCCAACCAAGCCGGCCAATCCAACCAGCCCGTCGCATCCGCTTCCGTAGACGAGCATGTGGTGGATACCTCCCGAAACGATTCCTCCCTCGCGGCGCTCGCGCACATGGTCGAGATTTCCCAGGAGATGCCCGCCGTGCGCACGCCCACCTTCGAGCCCAAGATGCCGAGCCTCGATACCCCCAGCGTGCTGAAGCTCAATGACATGCCGACATCGCTCAAGGGTGCCGGGGAAGGAGCATCGGCCACTACGCCCGCGACCGAATCGGCCACTGCTGCACCAACTGCCGCTGCGCCGACCGCCGCGCCTGCCAGCGCATCCGGCATATCCGCCGCGTCATCCGGCACGACTGCGGCATCCGACGACTCCAGCCCCGCCCACGCGCAACAGACCGCGTCCAGCCATGACGACGATCTGTTCCCCTCGTTCTTCCCCATCGAAGCGGGATTCGACGCGGACATCCCCGACCTGTCCTTCCCGACGCTCGGTAGGGACGAATCCCATAACGCATCCCAGACGAAGAAGGAACAGTGAGCGTGCTTTCCAATTCCAGCGTCGTCATCCTCGGGTCCACCGGGTCCATCGGCACGCAGGGGCTTGACGTCATCGCGCGTCACCCCGACCGGTTCACCGTCACCGGTCTTGCCGCCGGAGGCAACCATGTGGAGCTGCTTGTCCAGCAGGCGATGCGGTTCCGCGTGCCCGAAGTCGCGGTGTACGACCAGTCCAAGGTGCCTGCCGTGCGCGCCGCGCTCGAACAGGCCGGCGCCCGCGCTTCGGTGCGGGTGAGCGGCGGCCCGGACGCGGTCATCGCAATGGCCGCCTCCGGCGCGAACGTCGTCCTCAATGGCATCACCGGGTCGATTGGTCTGGAGCCGTCCATCGCGGCGCTTAAGGCCGGCTCGCAGCTGGCGCTTGCCAACAAGGAATCGGTGGTGGCCGGCGGTCACTTGCTGTTCGGCGCCCAGGTGCGTGAGCATCAGATCAATCCGGTCGATTCCGAGCATTCGGCCATCTGGCAGTCGCTGAGGAGCGGCACCCACGCCGAGGTGGCCAAACTCATCGTCACCGCCTCGGGTGGCCCGTTCCGCGGTTGGAAGCGCGCGGATATGGCCGATATCACGCCCGAACAGGCATTGCATCACCCCACATGGCACATGGGTCCGGTCGTCACCATCAACTCCTCGACCCTGATGAACAAGGGGCTTGAGGTCATCGAGGCGTCGCGTCTGTTCGACGTGCCCCCGGACCGCATCGAGGTGACCGTCCATCCGCAGTCCATCGTCCACTCCATGGTCGAGTTCGTGGACGGTGCCACCATCTGCCAGGCCTCCCCGCCGGACATGCGCCTGCCCATCGCGTTGGGCCTGTCCGCGCCGGGGCGCATGGGCGATGTGGCCGCCGCATGCGACTGGACCACAGCCGCGACATGGACCTTCGAGCCGTTGGATGATGAGGCGTTCCCGGCCGTCCAGCTGGCGCGCCACTGCCTGACGGCCTCCGAGAAGCACACGGCCGTGCTTAACGCGGCCAATGAACAGGCCGTGCACGCCTTCCTCGGCCATCGTCTGCCGTATCTCGGCATCGTGGACACCGTCAAGGCCGTGCTCGACCGGATGGACGCCGAACTGCGCGGCAACCCGCTGTTCACAGACGTGGAGGAAATGGGTCAGGTCGAGCTGGAAGCCCGCCGGCGTGCCGATGAGATGATAAACAAGCAGTAGTCTTTGCAAGTCTTCGATTGATTCGAGCCGTCTCACAAACGTCTGTCGACATGGCCGTAACCCATGGCCACGTCGACGCGTGCGCGGGATGGCCCGTCAAGCGGGACGACCATCACGTATGCCGGAGGTAGAACCCGTTGACCACGGACATCCCTGTCAATAAACCGTTCCGTAAGACCGGCGACCCGGTCCAGCTGACCAGCGAGTCGCCATTGCACCCGCGTCGCAAATCCCGTCGCATCATGGTCGGGCCGGTGCCGGTGGGCGGTGGCGCGCCCATCTCCGTGCAGTCGATGACCAATACGCTGACGGCCAACGTGCCGGCCACGCTCCAGCAGATCGCGGAGCTGACGGCCGCGGGCTGCGACATCGTGCGCGTGGCCGTGCCCAGTCAGGATGACGCCGACGCGCTCCCCGAGATCTGCCGCAAATCGCCGATTCCGGTGATCGCGGATATCCACTTCCAGTCCAAATACGTGTTCCAGGCCATCGACGCCGGATGCGCCGCCGTGCGCGTGAACCCCGGCAACATCCGCAAGTTCGATCAGGTGGGGCCCGACATCTGCAAGGCCGCCACCGATGCGGGCATCTCCCTGCGCATCGGCGTCAACGCCGGTTCCCTCGACAAGGATCTGTACGCCAAGTACGGCGGTCCGACCCCGGAGGCCTTGGTGGCCTCCGCGTTGAAGGAAGCGCACATGTTCGAGGACGTGGGCTTCCACGACTTCAAAATCTCCGTCAAGCACCATGACGTGATCACCATGGTCGAGACCTACCGTCTGCTGGCGTCCAAGGGCGATTGGCCACTACATCTCGGCGTCACCGAGGCGGGGCCGGCCTGGCAGGGCACCATCAAATCCTGTCTGGCGTTCGGCGCGCTGCTCGCCGAAGGCATAGGCGACACGATCCGCGTCTCCCTCTCCGCCCCGCCGGTCGAGGAGGTCAAGGTGGGCTGCAAGCTTCTGGAATACATGGGATTGCGCCCACGCAAGTTCGACATCATCTCCTGCCCGAGCTGCGGCCGTGCGCAGGTGGACGTCATCCAGCTCGCCTCCGCCGTGACCGAGGGACTCAAGGACGTGACCGCGCCGATTCGCGTGGCGGTCATGGGATGCATCGTCAACGGACCGGGCGAGGCGCGTGAGGCCGACCTCGGCGTGGCGTCCGGCAACGGCAAGGGACAGATTTTCATCAAGGGCAAGGTCGTTGAAACCGTGCCCGAGGACCAGATTGTGGAGACGCTGCTCACCAAGGCGCAGGAGATCGCCGCCCAGATGGAGGCCGACGGGCAGGTGCCGACGGGCTCGACCGGTCCGGTGGTGGTTCCCATCCAGCACCCCGGCCGTTGAACCACCGCGGCTGCCATGAATGTCACGACTACCCATGGCCGCGGTCATGGCGGTGGACGGCCGCTGACTCAAGCTCCCGGCTGACAGCCAAGGGCGTAACATCGGCCGCATGGCTACCTCATGGCTAGAATGGTTGCTCGTGTCAGATGAGGAACGTCAGCGGAACGTGCGGCCACAGTCGCGGACGTCATTGCGGTCGCAGCAGCAATCGCAGTCGTCGGTGGGCATGCCATCGCATGAGCCGCCTGAGCAGGCCCAACCGTGGACCCGCGGCCGCAGGCTGATGGTCAGCCTGCCCATCTTCATCATCCTGTTCGGACTGCTCGTGGTCATCTCCAACCTCACCGCCGTATCGTGGAACATCGAGCCCACCGGCCAGTCCATGGCTACGCTCACCGACGACACGAGCGTCATGTTCGACAGCGGTGACGGAGCCGAGCTGCCGGGCAAAGGCACCTACGAGGTCTCCGAACGATACGTCACGCTGAGCGTCGCGAGGGATGGATCGCTGGTGGATGGCGGGGGAGTGCGCCACAAGGCCGACGCCAACGGCGTGCAGGCCATCAAGGTGCTCATCCGAGAGCCGAAGGGCGTGTCCGGCAAGCTGCCGGCGGTCGTGTTCATGCACGGGGCGGGCTACGGCACATGCGACAACTCCTTCGGCGATGTGGCGGGCGACATGGCCTCCGCCGGTTTCGTGACCGCCGTGCTCGACAAGCCCGTCTGGGACACCACCGACGTCAACCGCGACTACCCCGCCTCAGCCAAGGCCTACGACAATGTCATCGACTATCTGCGCGGGCTCGATACGGTGGACGCAGCAAAAGTCGGCATCTACGCCACATCCGAATCCACATGGATCTCCTCATACCTGCTCGGGGACGATTCCGACATCGCCTTCCAAATCCTCCTTAGCCCGATGGTCTTCAGTCCACGGCAGGCGCTCGGCTTCTTCGTCACCCAGGACTTCACGCTCGCCGGAGCGAACGACGGGTACCAGTCCATCGTGCAGCGACTGTTCAGCGCCGATGCCTCGCTGGTCGGCCTGCACAACTTCGATTTGGAGACCCTGAACCCCGGCGCCTACGCCGTGCCCACCTACGTGGCCTACGGTTCCAAGGACGTGATGACCGCACAGGTGGAGGGCGTGCGCGCCATCCTGTACGAAGCCCATCGCGCCGGCAACTGGGACGTCACCATACGCAGCTATCCGGTGGCCAACCATGTGCTGCGCCTCGGCGACGAATCCGAAGCCGGCACGCCATTCGCCGACGCCTATGTGACCGATCTCATCGATTGGGCGGTCGGCACCTCGGCCGGGCTGCGACAGACCAGCGAACGGGTGGGCGGCACTGACCTTTACCAATCCATCGGATTGCCACGGGCGCTTGAGGCGCGGCGCGCCGGCACCATCTACGGGCTGGTGATCCATGCCACGATGCTGTTGTTGCTCGTCGCCTCGGCGATATGCGCTCTGGTGGCCTTGATCCGGGTGCTCCGGGTCCGTGCACGATGGCGGAGGGAACGCCGACGGGCACGCCGGGAGGGGATGCTGCCGCCGCCGAGGCCGGTCGCGCTCGGCTTCACACACGGCTTCGGCAATGCGTTGCTGACGCTGACCCTCACCACGCTGGGCACGCTGCTCATCTTCTTCGCCGGCCTTGGACAGGTGGTCATGGGCGTGGTCCGCCTCGCTTGGGGCGGCGCACCCACCGAGACGCCAGGCGTGATGTATTGGAGCTGGCCGGTGATTCAGGTGGTTTCCGCGCTGGTCGTCTGGGCATGGTCTCGCGTGTTCATGCGGCTCATCGAAGTGGCATCCGGACGCGGTCTCATCCAATGGCCACCACGCAAGGGCGCGGTCAGGGGCATCGTCACGGGCGCCGAACCGGTGCTCGCCTCCACCCGACTCGCCCGCGTGCTGTTCTGGATCGTCACCTTCACTATGCTGTATGTGCTGCTGTTCTTCGCCTTCTGGGGGCTGTTCATCTACTGATGGCGGTATGCGCGGTCGACCGGCGACCGTGCATGCAAAGGGGCGACCATCCCAAAGGGGTGACCATCAAGCAAAGGAAGCTGATCGATGTCGTTGTACCGTGACGAGGCCGTGGTCCTGAGAACCGCCAAGCTCGGCGAGGCTGACCGCATCATCACGTTGCTGACCCGTGGGCATGGAAAAATCCGTGCGGTGGCCAAAGGCGTGCGCCGCACCAAATCACGGTTCGGCGCACGCCTCGAACCGTTCATGCGCGTGGACGTGCTCATCGCCGAAGGCCGTTCGCTGGACGTGGTCTCCCAAGCTGAATCCGTGGCCGCGTACGGTGCGTCCATCGCCGCCGACTACGGGGCGTACGAGGCCGCCAGCGTCATCGTCGAAACGGCGGACAAGCTCGTGAGCACCGAACATGAGCGAACCGTGGCCCAGTACCGGCTCATCATCGGCGCGCTCAACGCGCTCGCCAAACGCGCTCACGCGCCCCGCGCCATCAGCGGTTCCTATGTGATGCGTGCGCTCGCGGTGGCAGGCTGGACGCCGAGACTCAACACCTGCGTGGTATGCGGTCGGCGCGAGGGCGCGTACCTGTCCATCGCCGCAGGCGGTGTGATGTGCGAGGCCGACCACACGACGGACGCCCGCCGCATCCCGCCCTTGGCGTTGCGCCAGTTCGCCGCACTCACCGAGGGGGACTGGGAGGTGCTGGACGCCGGTCCGCTCGAGCCCGTGGCGGGCCAATTGGTTGAAGATTGGGCGGAATATTACTTGGAGCGTCCGATTCGTTCGCTGCGCTTGATAGATTCGTGAGTATGGCTTTTGAGAACGTCGACTACACTTCGTTGAGCATTCCGGCGGCGCCGTTTTCCGACCCCGCCTGCATCCCCGATTTCCCGAAGGACAAGGTGCCGCGCCATGTGGGCGTCATCATGGACGGCAACGGGCGCTGGGCCAAGCAGCGCGGCATGATTCGCACCAATGGCCATCAGGCGGCCGAACCGGTGGTGTTCGACACCATCGCCGGCGCGATCGAGGCCGGCGTTCGCTATTTGTCGCTCTACACGTTCTCCACTGAAAACTGGAAGCGCTCGCCGCAGGAGGTGCGTTTCCTCATGGGGTTCTCGCGTGAGATCATCCACCGCCGCGTCGCGCAGATGGACGACTGGGGCGTGCGCGTGCGCTGGTCCGGGCGTCGCCCGAAGCTGTGGAAGTCGGTCATCGACGAGCTTGAGGTCGCGATGGAGCGCACCAAGCACAACAAGGTGATCGACGTGGTGTTCTGCATCAACTACGGCGGGCGCGCCGAGATCGCCGACGCCTGCGCCGCGATCGCGCGCGAGGTGCGCGACGGCCGCATCTCCGGCGATCGTGTAACCGAGAAGATGATCGCCGACCACCTCTACAACCCGGACATCCCGGACTGCGACCTCGTAATCCGCACGTCCGGCGAGCAGCGCACGTCGAACTTCCTGCCGTGGGAGGCCGCCTACGCCGAGCTCGACTTCGTGCCCGAGCTGTTCCCCGACTGCGGCCGCGAGGTGCTGTGGCGTTCCATCGATCACTACATCCACCGCGACCGCCGCTTCGGCAACGCAAAGTAGCAAAAATCGCTTTCCCTCCCACAGCTGGCTCCCCTCCCTGAGGCGAGCCGACCAGGCGGAATCGCCCTCCCCATTTGGTTCCCCTTCTTTGAGGGGAGCTGTCACGAAGTGACTGAGGGGAGCAGTACGACAGCAGCGGGAGTACCACAACACCAGAAGGAAGCAACACAACACCAGACCATCTGGCCGCTCATTCGCTACTGGTCCAGATCCTCGTCCGATTCGCGGCCCAGCGCCGCCCGTTCCACCAGTGAAATCAGCCCGAGCAATATCGCCGTCTCGACAATCACCACCACCGTGGCCGAGAAAATCAGCGGCGTGCGGAATGAGTTGAACGCGGCCTGCAGCCAGATGCCGAGGCCGTTCATCGCGCCGAGGTATTCGGCGGTGGCGGCCGTGCCGAACACGTATGCGGCTGCGATGCGGATGCCGCCGAAGATCTGGCGCGCGGCCACGCGAAGTTTCACATGCCACAGCGTCCATGCACGCGTGGCACCGCAGGTCAGGGCCACGTCCTCGTAGAACTGCGGCACGGCGTTGAGTCCACGGGCCGTCTGCACGGAGACCGGGAACACGCCGAACACCGCCACGATGACGATTTTGCCGAGCGGCTCGAACCCGAACCAGATCATGAACAGCGGGGCCACCGTGATTAGCGGAATGGTCTGCGCGGCCGCCAGCAACGGGTAGAACGCGCGATACATGGTCTTCGAAACGTACAGTCCGATGCCGATGAGGATGCCCGCAATCACGGCGATGGAGAAGCCGGTCACACCCTCATAGGTGGTGATCGACGCGGCCGTCATGAGATCGGGCCATGTATCGACCATCGAGGCCACAATCTGCGTGGGCGCGGCGAGCACACGCTCGGAAATGTGTCCGGCGCGAACGGCGAACTCCCAAATCGCCAACAGGCCTCCGATGGTCAGTGCCGGTGGCCATATCCGTTCGATCCACGGTTTAAGTTTCATTCGTCGGTATCCGTCTTCCGCAAACATTCTGGGCATAAGCCAGCCAATTATTCTGGGTGTTTACGTATCTTTTATGCGGTTCTGGGCATATAGCCACCTTGTAGACGGGGTATTGGCCGTTTATCAGGTAGCCATATGCCCAGAACCGCATATGGGGATACGCAAAACGTAGGCATATGCCCAGAATGTCATGTGTGATGTGTGTTCTGCGCGATCCGGTATCCGGTCGGACTCACGCCACGTAGTCGTTGGTGGCGAGATCCTTGGCCTGCGGGGCCTCGGCCGGGTCCTTGCCGTCCTTGTCCTTGTAGGTGCCGGCCTTGTACTGGAAGTCGAGGTACGGCTGGGCGTCGTCGAAGTTCACGGTGCCGGGTAGCGACTTCGGGTCGTCGGTGGTCCAGTAGCCGTTCTTGGCGATCTCCTCCATCGAGGTACGGGTCAGCTTGGAATCGAGCTGAGCCTCCTTGGCCTGCTCGACCAGCAGGTCCGCGGCCTTGTCCGGGTTGGCCAGCGCGTAGTCGTAGCCCTTCTTGGTGGCCGAGATGAACTTCTTCAGCGCGTCGGCGTTCTTGGAATCCTTAAGCCAGGAGGACTTCACGGCGAAGCCGAGCTGGTCCGGGTTGCCGGGCACGCCCCAGTCGGAGGCGACGAAGCAGTTGAGGGCCGGGCCGTTGAGCTCGCTCTCCACACCCTCCCAGGTCACGTAGAAGCCGCCGAAATCACCCTTGCCGCTGGTGAGCGTCTCGAACGTGTTGGTGCCGGCGGTGGCGGTCTTGATCTCGCCGGTGCCGCCTGCGTACTTGATCATCTGCTGGACCACGGCGGTCTGCTCGGCTGAGCCGAAGCTCACGAACGTCTTGCCGGAGAGGTCCTTCGGGGTCTTGATGTCGGTGCGGGAGGCCAGCGCGCACCAGCGGGCCACCTGCTTCTGGGTCAGGTCGAACACGAACTTGAGGTCCGCGCCCTGCGAGTTGAAGGCGGCCACGTTGCTCAGCGTGGTGAAACCGACGTTGGCCACGCCGTTCTCCACGCTGGTCTCGGCGCCGGCTTGGGCGGTGGGCAGAATCTTCACGTTGACGCCGGCGTCCTTGTAGTAGCCGAGCTTCTGGGCCACGTACAGGCCGATGTGGTTGGTGTTCGGCGTCCAGTCGAGCATGAACGACACGGTCGGTGTGGCCGAACCCGCGTCGCCGGAGCCGGAATTGGAGGAATCGGCGGTATTCGTGCTACCGCATGCCGCGAGGGACAAGCCCATCGCAAGGGCTCCTGCAGCGGCCGCAATCGTGGTCAGACCCTTCTTGAGTCCAGTCATCATCTTCTCTTTCACCTTGCCTTCCGCGCATATCGCGCGATACGGCCTGATGCATCGGAAGCGGGAAGGTGAGGAGCCCGCGCGAGACATCAGACCAAGCGCCCCGTGCGTATGTCCCAAAACTGTGCGGGACCTTGCCGGGCGCGAATCCAACTGATGTGGGCACGGTTGCTGCCACCAACCGCACGAACGCCACCCAGTATAGCCAGACGTCTGGGCGAGCGGGATACCGTGGGGTTCGGGAGCGGTGCGGCAAGCCGGCACATGAGCGGGAAGGTGCGAAGTGCCGGAGCGTAGCCGCTGCTTCGACGGGTTCGTCCCGGCGCTTACAGATTGTGCACGGCGCCGATGAACAGCGGGATGCCGTCGGGGGTGATCAACGCATAGAGGAACGGCCGATCCACGGTGAATTCCACGGGGTCCGCAGGTGCGCCGGCGGAGTCCGTGCCGGATTTGGTGAACGCCGCCGCACGGGCCCCGTGCTCGTTCACCTCGATGCGCGTGCCTTGGACCACCGTACCGATGAACAGCCGGCCGACGCCTTGGGATTCGTTCGCCGTCATGCCGGAGAAATCGGCGGACGCACCGTCGAAGGCATCGGTGGCACCCAGCGACTTGAGCGTCGCGATCGTCTCGTCCGAGGTAAACATCGAATCGATGGTGAACACCGGCATCGAGACGTACACGGTGCGCGGCTCGCTTGACACGCCCCAACCGGGCGCGGCGTCGGTGACGCATCCGTATGGTTCGTTGGCGCATGTGCCCAGCGCCCACTGCATCCGCTCCGCGTCGCCGGCGATCTCGTCGAAGTGGCCGTCGGCCGGCAGCAGCACGACCAGTGCGCCGCCGTTATCGAACGGGATGGTCACCCGCTGCCAGGTGTCGTTCGTGTCATGGGCCCAGACCATGCTATCGAAAACGCGATGCATCATCCGCACCGTGGACTCGCGGTCCGCGCTGTGGAACGGTTCGTCGGTGGTGAACTCCGGGTCGAACGGGTCCTGCCAGCGACCGTCCGCGTAGACGGTGTTGATAACGGACATGATCTCCCGTTCGCTGACCTTTACATTCGGCTTGAGCATGCCTTGCGTATGTTGGGACACCCAACGGCCCATCCGCTCCGCGACGCCGTTCCGGTCGCCGAAGTCCGCTGAGACGACTTCCGCATCGAAGGATCGGCTTACGGTGCTACGGAACCCGTCCGCCAACGTGATGCCGTCGTCCACCCACAGGGAGTTCGCGGCGCTCATCTGCGATTGGGAGCCGTCGTACCGCCCGTTGATCGAGCGCATCAATGACCGGTAATCGGTCTCGGCGAGCGAGCCGGTGCCGAGCAGTTCATCCAACTGCGACCGGGTGTCGCCCTTCGCACCCTGTGCGGTAAGGGACAGTGCCATCCACATCGAGGCGGGGGAGTAGTTCATGTTGCCGTTGGGGTCGCGCGCCGATTCCATGGCAAGGAACTCCGGCGCGCTGCGGTAGGCGAACGCGGTGACGCTCGTGTTCGCCGCCTCGGTGGCGGGTTGGGCGGCCGGCTTGGCGAGGTTCGCCGCGATGATGCTCCCGCCTCCGACCGTCCACCACACTCCGGCGCACGCGCCCAGCACGATGACGAGCGCCGTCACGGCGGCGATGATCGCATTCCGCTTCCTCCGGCGCTGCCTCGTGCGGTAATAGTCGAGGATGCCCGTGTCGCCGGTGTTCGTCGCGTCCGTCGTATCCGTCGTATCCATGATGATTCATCCATCCCAAAGGCCATGTGCGCCACGCTTCCTTGCAAGGCGCAATCATGATTCCATTGTAGAGGTGAGGGCTGGGGGAACATGCACTCGATGGCCAGCCGTGCCGTACCGGGGGTGGACCGGATAGGTCGGACGGTACGGCGATGGTGGGGCGGACTGTACGGCGACCGTGTGGCGTTGGTATGGCGGCAGTATGGCGGCGGTACGGCGGCAGTACGGCGACCGTATGACGGCGGCTAACCGATGGTCAGCATACGGGCCGCGTAATCATAGCGAATCGAGGGGTCCCTCCCGGCGATGTGACACTCGTCCGGACGCGCGGGCCGGACGCCGGCCAGTCGGATGAACACCCCGTCGATGACGAGGTCGGCGACCATCAGTGTACCGTTCGCATAGCAGGGCAGGGTGAAGGCTCGCCGCAGGCCGATTGGCCAGACAATCCAATCGGCCGGGGTCTCTTCATCAGGGGAATCATAATGATAGACATCCGGACGATACCTGAGCAGCACGCCTGTCCATAGGCATCGCACGGCCACCATGCCGTCCGGCCGGTTCGACAGGCGTACGGCCACGACGATCACAACGGTGGCCAGTGGCAGGATGATCAGCAGAATCGTAATCATCGCCCATCGTCCCGGCATCGAAGGCAACCCGATGGTGCGGTCGAGCAGCGTGGCCAGACCTCCGCAAATCAGGCATCCGACGATGAAGGTGAGAAACCAGGTACTGCCGGCCACCCGCCGGCGGCCGGCCCACGCCTTATGGAACGCCTCTTGTGATCCCTGCACCCATGGATTCATCGGTTTGCCGCCTTCCGTCAGCCGGACGCCTTCCGAATCCGATGGTACGCGTACCGCGCGGCCCACACCACGGCGAAACCGAGGAACGAGGCCACCGCGAACACCTTGACGAAATGCCACACCTGATCCATCTGCGACCAGTTGAAATACATGTCGCCCAATGTGGTGCAGACCGACCCGACATAGCAGGTGTCGTCCAACGGCCTGATCAGAGCCACGAGTATCGGTGCTGACACCAGCGAGCAGACGAGCGGGAACAGCAACGCGCGCCACGGGTGGCTCAGCGCGGCATCCCGCGAGGCGTATGCGCCGCACGCTATCAGGAGTACCGGCGGAATCACGAAATTGATCAGTAGGGCGGCACCCAGCACGGCTTCGCTTCCCACAATGATTAGAGCCAGCAGCAGGCCGTACGACAGTGCCACGGCAAGCCAACAACCGAATCGAACGGCATCCTTGCGAATCCAGCGCAGCATCCGGGCGCTGAGCGAGCCCGGTTCGGGGTTCACGAACAGCGCGCGCAGGCCGTATCGACCGATTGCGTAGCAGATGAACGCCACCGCCGCATAGGAGACCAGCAGCACGCCCACGCCGTACAGCGTCTGCCCGATGAGACGCAACCCATCGGTGCGCATGAGCTCGACCCATTCCGGCCACGTCGGATACCGATACCCGGGCTGCAGCCGCAGATTCGCCCAGCCGAACCCCAACGGGCCGAGCAGCGCGCTCGCCAGCGGGAAGGACAGACTGCCGGTGCGGATGGTGCCCAGAATCACATTGGCTAGTCCCAGCGCCAACGGCCAAGGCAGCAGCATGCTGCCCAGCCAGACGAAATGGTCAGGCGAGGTCATCCAGTTAGCGTTGCCGTCGTAGTCGAGGATGAACGCGCCCGATCCCATGATCAGCAGCGCCAGCAGTACAGCCAATGAGATCATGCCGATCCAATGCGCGCGGTTCCAGGTGAACCGTCGTTGCGATGTCGTGTTCATCGGATGCTCCTTTCACGACGTTGTGCGGATTATCGGGATGATTCCATCATAGATTCGCCGCAAATCGTGGGATGATGGTTGTCATAGCGGCTATGACAACGCGGGGACGGAGCGGTTTCGCGCGGGCATCATCGATGGGACCGAGGAAGGGGATGGCGGCATGGGAAGGAGTACGGGAATCGGTATGGGCGGTAATGACGGGATTGGCGCCGACGGCGCCGGCGACGTCATCGATGACGGATTCGTTGGACGTACCGGTGACGGCGGTTCCGGCGGGCGTACCGGATACGCCGGCAGTGGCATCGCCGTCACGGGGATCGAAGGCGGGAACGATGACGGCATGGACGCCGTCGCCGATACGGGGAAGGCGAGGACGTCGGCATCCATCCGCATCGGGCTCGTGGACAACGACCCGTACGCGGTAAAGGTTCTGCAGGCGATGATCGAACGCATGGGTGCCGACTTCCGGGTGGTCTGGACCTGCGACCTGGGAGCCGTAGCAATCAGCCGCTGCCTGAACCCGGCGAAACGGCCGGACGTGCTCGTCACCGACATGTCGATGGGCGACGTGCCCGGCACCGAGGTCTGTCGGGCCATCCGCGTCAAAACTCCGGAGGTCGGCTTGGTCTGTGTCACCTCGTATTCACTCGCCTCATTCCGTGACGAGGCCGTACGCTGCGGGGCCCAGGCGCTGGTGGCCAAGACCGACCTTCCCGGCATCGCGCGTGGCATCCGTTGCGCGGCGCGTGGCATGCCGATGGATGGGGATGCAGGCGGGAACGGAGTCGGGCGCGGGGGAGCCGGATTCATGGACGCCGTCAGTGCCCATATGCTGTTGGAGGATGCGGGCTACGTCGCCCGCGGGGCGTTGTCCGCCAAGGAACGGGAGACCCTGCGCCTGTATGCGGAAGGGTTCACCACCAGGGAGATCGCCGTACGTCTCGGCGTGAGCGCCGCGACCGTGGCCACTTTCGAGCGCAGGGCGTGCGCCAAACTTGGCGCGCGAAGCCGTGCGCATGCCATCTCCATATGCGTCAGACGACACGAGATTTAGTGGTTCTAGAAAGCCACGTGCGAGAAGCGCATCCGTAATTGCAGGACGAGCCGGCCCGCGAGCGGGACTGAAGTCAGTCAATTCGTCAACGGACTTCCGACGCAGGACATTACCCGATCTCTGAAGGAGGAGCGGACGATGATTCGTGGATTATGGCGTCGCATCGCCGAAGCCGACGCGCGCGTGGGCAACGCGTGGCTACTGACCGCCACGCTGCTCGTCGCCTTGGTCTGCGTGATCGAAACGATGCGCTCGATTATGGTCGACGGTCTGCCGGCGGCAGCGGGAGCACCGGCGTTCCTGCTTGTCGCGGCGACGGTGCTGATGTCCTTCCGTCCGGTCGAGGGCTGCCTGCTGACGACTGCACTGATTGTGGTGATGACGTTCGGGGCGTCGTGGGTGCCGTCCGGCGCGCTGCTTGCGGTGATGCTGGCGATTGGCATTGCGGGATACGTCTTCGGATGGTTCGGTGCTCTCATATTGGCCGTGACCGTGATGGGCTGGGTGATTGGGCCGGTCGGGGATGTGGCTGCTTCCGGGCATACGGGTGCCAACGCACAGACTGCCGGTACGGTTCAGGCAGGAGCCGGTCGGCAGGTGATTCTCGGCGTCGTCACCATCGACGGGCCCATGCCGGTGATCGTGCTCGCCGTCGGCTGCCTGCTTGCCGGCGTGGCGGCGCGCTGGAACCATGAGCGCGGCATGGCCCAAGCCGAATTGGATCATCGCCGGCGTCGCGAGCGTGCGGCCCGGGACATCCATGACTACGTATCCAATGATCTGGCGTATCTGATTCTGCGGCTCGACAAGGATATCGCGGATGATTATGCCCCGTCCGTCGAGGAGCTGCGGGAATTGCGCAAGGTGGCCGTCGGCGCGTTGAATCGGACCCATCAGGTCATCGACGTGATGGAGGGGCGTGGGGATTCCGGCGACGTTGTCGGTGATGGTGGTGAATTTGACGGTGACATTGACGGCGAAGCTGGCGGCGGCGACATCACTACCGATACGTCCGGCCCACGGAACCGGGGAATCGGTGCCGGCAATATCACTTCCGGAGACCGGCTGGACCGGGGAAGAGCACGGAGAAAGGATGGCGTTCCATCAGGCGTTTCCGGTCCGACGCTCGACCTGTCCGGAGGAATGTCGGGACGGTCGGAGCAAGCGAAGCAGACAGAGCAGACGGCCGTGCGGCGGGTGCGCCGCATCGCGCGGAACGGCGATCGCAGGCTCGCGGAATTGGGATTCGATGGACGGACCATCATCTCCACGGTCGATGTCGGACCAGTGGTCAGTATCGATGAGACCGATGCCGACAGCGGCGCCTCTGACGATTACGGCGATTACACCGATTACGGCGGCCTGCTTTCGGGATTATTGGAGGAACTGTATGGCAACATCGCCAAACACGCCGATCCGGCGGGCGGATACGTGGTGACGATTCGATTCGGCTCGGACGCCGTCCATATCGTATGCACTGACAGGCCGCGCGTGCAGGAACCGGGGGCGCGTGCCGATATCGCCGCGGGCGGTACCGGGCTGGCCCGGTACGGAACGTTGCTGGAAGAACGAAAAGGCGTCCTGCGCATTACTACGCAGGACGCCGAATGGACGCTATCCGTGGTGGTGCCGTATTAGTTCTCAGCCCACCGACTTTTGTGCGGTTTCGGCGCCGAAGAAGCCGACGATGAGCATCGAGGCGATGGCGATCACGCTGATGGAGACGAAGATGGACGTGGCGCCGAGGGCGGTGAGCATCCAGCCCACGACCATCGGCATCAGCACGTTGAGCAGCTTGGCGATGGCGTTGGCCACGCCCACGCAACGGAAGCGCACCTTGGTGGCGAACAGCTCAGGGGCATATACGGCCACGACCGAAGCCATAAGCACGTACAGGCACATCATGAGCAGGAAGCCCACGATAATCGCGCCCGTGGTGGAGGACTGGAAGGCGTACAGCATGCCGAACACGCCGGTGAACAGGAAGGCCGGCACGATCGTGCGCTTGCGGCCGATGCGGTCGATGAGCAGCGAGCCGATGAGGCAGCCCACCGGGGCGCCGAGCATCATCAGGGTGGACGTGGTCAGCGAGGAGGAGAGGTTGATGCCGCGCTTGACCAAAATCGTCGGCACCCACGAGGTGAAGGCGTAGGAGCACACGTTGGTGGCGCTCACGGCCACGATGGCTACGAGCAGGCAGATGCCCAGCGAACGGCCACCGGCGTTGCGAGTGGAGTCAACGCCAGCCTTGGCGGCAGCAGTCTGAGGCTCCGAACCGTTGGCCTCAAGCTGCTTGACGATGGCGTCGGCTTCGTCATAGCGGCCATGCACCGCAAGCCAGCGCGGGGATTCGGGGATGTCGCGGCGCAGCCACCAGATTACGGCGGCCACCACGCCGATGCCGACGAACAGCGGACGCCAGCTCCAGCGGGGGATGATGAAGGCGCACAGCAGCATGGCGATCGGCACGCCACAGTTGGCCACGAGCGAGACGATCGCGCACCAGTGGCCGCGGCGGTTCATCGGCGCGAACTCGTTGACCATGGCGAAGCCGGTCACGATCTCGGCGCCGAGGCCGAGGCCCGCGCCGAGGCGGCACAGCGAAAGGATGGCCATGTTCGGGGCGAATGCGCCCAGGAACGTGAAGCCGCCGAAGAGCAGTAGGTTGATCTGGTATGCCACGCGACGGCCCTTCAGGTCGCCGACGAAACCGGCGAGCAGCGAGCCGACCAGCAGGCCAAGGAAGCCCGCGGACATGAACGTGGAGTTCTGGGCCACGGTGGACCAGTGGGTGGACAGCGCGCTGGAAGCCACGGCGCTGCCGATATAGACGTCGATGCTGTCCATCAGCATGCCGGCCGCGACAAGCGCGACGATGCGATGGAACATCGGGGTTTCGTGTGCGCGATCCACGCGCGAGATAATATGGCGCTATTGCTGTTTTCGTGGGTGGTTGTTTGCCGGTGGGGCGTTGAACCGGTAAGAGAAGAGCGCTTTTTGGTTAGGATGTTCATCGACCAAGAAAAACACAACCGAAAAGCGCCTGATGAACAGCATATTCAAACAGCTCCTCAACGTCAAAGGCATGGTCGTCGAGAACGTCTGCATCGTCGATGGTCCCATGCGCCCCGAACCCGTGCTCGAGGTGCGCGTGCGCCCGCGTGCGGGCATGCTCAGGTGCTCGAGGTGCGGGCGGAAGCGTCGTGGCTATGACCGTGGCGGCGGCGTGCGCCGATGGCGCCATCAGGATTTCGGATGCTGGCGGGTCGAA
>NZ_JFAO01000019.1:0-76520 GCF_006408945.1 Bifidobacterium sp. UTBIF-78 | reverse complement strand
ACCCTAGCTTCAGGAAGCCGTCTGCGGCTTCTAACTTGTAGGGTTATGCCCAGAATCAGATTGAAGGGTCTGTATTTCGTGGGATTATGCCCAGAACGGGTGCCTTGTACGTGTTATGGGCGTGTTCTGGGCATAATCTAGGGGAGTCACAACCGGACTTGCCGTCACTTATGGATGAACAGGCCGCCGTCGCCCCAAGCCCACTGGCCCTGTCCGGCACCGACCTGGAAATGCAGTTTGGCGATGCCGAGGTCGTTGAGCGCCCAATGTTCGTCGCCGGCTGCGGGGTCGATATGCGCGGCGGCGGTGTCATCCGCCGGGTTGTACGAGAACGTGATTGGCTGGCGGTTCATCGCGCTCGGCGCCTTCATTGCGGCTTCGGCGCCGGCCCTGAACCAATCGGGCGCGGCCGCGCGGGCGGTGTCATCCATCGGGGCGGTGAACTGCTCGTACGTCTTGGTCGGTCGGTGCGTGCGCTGGATCTCGCACAGCTCCTCATAGGACTTCGCCCGATACGCCAGATGGTCCTTCGGATGCCCGATCACCACGGCCAGATACAGTTCCTGAGAGCCGGCCACGCGGCAGTGCCTTGCGGCCTCCGTGCGATCCCACGAGCCTGCCACCCACAGCGTGCCGAGACCGCGCAGCGTGGCGGTCAGCACCACGCGCTCGGCGTAGAAACCCGCGCGCTCCCTGGCTTCGGCGTCATCCTTCGGGCCGACGATGGCCAGATAGTTGGCGGCGTTTGTGAGATGGCCGGAGGCGTTGGCCTCGGCGAACACCTTGGGCTGGTCGCGCACGAGCTGGATATTGAGGTCGGAGATCAGGTTGATGGGCTGCAGCGCCATCTCGAGCTGTCGGGCCGTATCGTCGTCGATCGGCTCGCTGTCGTAGGCGCGGACGGCGGTGCGGATGTTGATTGCATCGATGAGTTGCGTATGTTCTGCCATGACTACCATTATCGCGCGCAATCGGAGGAAATCGATGACGGACCGCCGCAATGGTCGGGGATTTATGGATGATGATTACCGTCGATGAATGGGGCTGTGAGGCGAACCTCCTGCACACGATTGCAAAACGTGGTCGCGATCTTTGGCGTCGGCTCCCGCGCGCGTTAGACTGGAAGCAACAGAAGAACCTCATTTTCCCGGAAAGGAATGGTCAACGATGATTGAAACCGCACAGGCTTTTGGCGTTGACATCGGTGGCTCCGGCATCAAGGCCGCGCCCGTGGATCTCACCAAGGGTGATTTCGCCGAGCCTCGTCTGAAGATCCTCACCCCCGAGGTGTCCACGCCGCAGGCCGTCGCCGCCATCGTCAAGCAGCAGCTCGACCATTTCGAAGTGCCGGAATCCGCCCCGGTGGGCATCGCCTTCCCGGCCCCGATCAAGCCCGGCAAGAAGCTTGACTTCATGGCCAACCTTGACCAGTCCTGGATCGGTGTGGACGTCACCGAGGTCTTCTCCGAGGCGTGCGGCCGCCCGGTCGTCGTGGTGAACGACGCCGATGCCGCCGGTCTTGCCGAGGTGCAGTACGGCGCCGCCAAGGGACAGGACGGTCTGGTGATCGCCACCACGCTGGGCACCGGCATCGGCACCGCGTTGATCTACAACGGCCAGCTTATCCCGAACACCGAGCTCGGCCACATCATCCTGAGCGCCAAGCATCCGGATGCCGAAAAGTACGCCTCCTCCGCCATCCGTGAGCAGGAGGAGATGAGCTACAAGAAGTGGGCCAAGCGTCTGACCAAGTACTACGGCCTGATGGAGAAGTACTTCAACCCGGATTTGTTCACCGTGGGCGGCGGCGTGAGTCGCGTCAGCGAGAAGTTCCTGCCCTACGTGGACATCAAGACCCCGATCGTGCCCGCCACGCTGCGCAACCAGGCCGGCATCGTCGGCGCCGCGTACTACGCGAGCACCAAGCAGCAGTGAACCGGGTGGGTGATTCGGGTGATCTGATGATTCGCTCGGTTCGCCGGCTTGATGCGCGCCTCGCGCGCTGATGCATATCCGAATGGGTTCCCTTCATCAAAGGGGCCCATTTTTCGTTGGCGTGGCTTTGCATCGGTGCGCTCCTGCATCGCACAACGGTATCGGGGACAGGGTTGGTTCTAAGGTGGGAAACCATGACCGTGCATTTCTCCTCCCGCGTGAACGTCAGCGATCCGAATCCGATTGCCGTGGCTGAGGCCCGTGCGAAGGCGGGCGGCCTCGCGTTGGGCAAGCTGAATGACTCCAACCCCACAAGGCATGGCTTGGCTCCCGTACTCGTGCCGAGCGTGTACACCGCCGAGCCGCGTGGTCCGCGGGCCGCGCGCGAGGCGTTGGCTGCATTCCTTTCCGGCGACGCGATCGCAGATCGTGCGGCATGCAGTGGCACGGCAGTCCGCGGAGAGTGCGTTGACGGTGAAGTCGCCGATGATCGGGCCTTGGCCAATACGACATTCATCCACCGTCATGATTCCGTGGATGACGGATTGCATGAATCCGCGGCATCGATTGGGGGCACAGCAGCTCCAATCCCGGTCAATCCGGATGACCTGTACATCCTCAGCTCCACGTCCGAGGCTTATTCGTGGCTCATCAAGTTGCTGTGCGATGCCGGCGACGCGGTGCTTGCGCCCAAACCGGGCTACCCGCTCATCGAATCGATCGCGCGGCTGGAATGCGTGGACACGGTCGAATACCAGCTGCAGTTCGACGGCTCATGGTTCATCGACACCGCCGCCATCGCCGAATTGCTGGACGGGCCCGATGGCGCTCGCATCCGTGCGATGGTGCTCATCAATCCCAACAATCCGTCCGGTTCATATGTGAAACCCGATGAGCGACGGGCATTGGTGGAATTGTGCCGGGAGCACGGCATCGCGCTCATCGCCGACGAGGTGTTCTACGACTACACGCTCGAGCCGTTCCCCGGCAACGCGCGACTGGCGGGGGAGCCGGGCGTGCTCACGTTCGCATTGGATGGCTTCTCGAAGATGCTCGCCGCGCCCCACGCCAAGGTCGGCTGGATTCAGGTGTCCGGACCGGCGGATGACGTCGCCGAGGCCAAGCGCAGATTGGATTTCATCGCCGACGACTATCTGCCGATGAGCGACATCATCGCGCGCATGATGCCGGACCTGCTCGCTGCGGCCCCGGCACAGACCGCGCGGGTGCGGGAGCGTGTGCGCGGCAACCTCGCCCGGTTGCACCGGCTCCTTGAGGGCGACCCGAACGGCCTGGTGAGCGTGCTGCGGGCTGAAGGCGGCTGGAACGTGCTGCTGCGCGTGCCTTCGGTCATCGACGAGAACGAACTGGTATTGCGGCTTATCGCCGACCATCGGCTCACCGGTCAGCCCGGCTATTTCTTCGACATGACCTCGAACGGCTATCTGGCGGTCTCCCTGCTGCCCGAGCCGGACGAATTCGAGCGCAATATCCGCGCGGTGCTCGATACCGTCGCCGCCGTGCTGCGGTGAGTGGCCGGGCGTCACCTCCCGATTCAGCTGCGGGACGGGTCGGGCGCGACGTGGTCGAAGACGTTCTCGTCGCCGCCGGGCCAGTACGTCAGCAACACGGGCAGATCCTTGCGGGGCATGAGTGTGCGCGCTTCGTCCACACGATCGTCGTCGATCTCGATGGAGATGAGTCTTGATTCACCGCCCGATGGACGGAAGCTGAAATAGTGTCGGTCGATGAACGGTATTTTGCCACTGTACATGGCCGGTACGGTGATCGGTCCCTTCCGGAGGCATGCGACCGGTCCCTGCATCAGGGTGACCGCCACGACCGTGCATATCGCGATGAAGGCCGCATGAAGAAACGCGGTTTTGGCGATGTCCGTTCCCACGGCCGAGGCTTTGATGTGTTGCCTGATCCGAGCTTGTCTGCCCAATGCGAGCTTGACGATGAGATGCATCAGCGAACATGCGGCCCATGCGGCCGCGGTCAGACCGAAGAGCATACGTCTGATTACGCCCTGCATGCCGAAGCCCGACAGGGTGATATGCAGGATGACGGCCGCGATGACAAGAACCACCATGACGGTCAGCGTCACGGCATGTAGCCTGGAGACAGACTTGTAATCGAGATTCGCGATGGTGATGTCATCATGCGCGCGTTTGGCTGCGGCTGAAGCCGACGACGTGCTGTTGCTGAGCGCATCTGACGTTTCTTTGGGTGTTTCACGGAGTGTTTCACGCGGCCTCTTCGAGTCCACGCGCAGGAATCGGCAGACCATCGGCCGGTCGTACATCTCGAGGTCGAACCATGTGCCCGGTTCGGTAAGCGCTTGCGCGACGGCGGGGTCGGCGAACGCCTTGTTCAGGTTTGGGTCGCTGCGTTGCAGCACTATCGTGCGTCCGTCTTCGGTGCGGAACCGGCAGACGGTCACCGGATCGTCGTCATAGTCCTTTTCCTCGGTGACCTCGAGCAGCACGGCGGGCGTATGTTGAGGGCCGCGGGCCAGCGCCTTGGCGTTCCGGATGAAGAAGTAGCCCTCGAAAACCGTCAGAAAGACGGTGAGCAGGAGAGCGAAAGCGGCAATCACCGTATCACTGGACGAGCGGGTGGGAGACAGCAGCATCCTGACGGCTGCGACGGGCAGACACAGGAATCCGGTGAGCACAAGGTAGTACATCACCAAACCGATCTGTTTCTTGACCAACGGATTCATGGCATCCTCCCGCCTTTGCGTACCACATCCATTATCGAGTGGCGCCCGGGTCGTCGCCATGGGCGGGAAGGATTGCAGCCGTAGAATTCATGTGCTGTTCATGCTCGGATTCCGGCTGGCTGGAGCCGGTCTGAGTCACGAATCGACCTGTGGATAGCGGCGGTCATGTCGTTGACTATGTCGTTGACTGCGGGAAACGATGCGTTTTCCGGCTAACCGCAGAAGACCATCGTTGTGGTGTGACGAGCACACCGCGAAGAACACAGTACGATTGTCGGTTCTCAACGCTTGAGTGTCGGATTTCGATGCTCGGCTGTCGGTTCTCAACGCTTGACTGTCGGATTTCATACGTATGGCGTACGAAATCCGACACTCAACCGTCGAGAACCGACACTGAACTGTCGGCATCCGACAGCTCTGCGTCGAGAACCGACAGCTCTGCATCGAAATCCGGCAGGCTGGCGTCGAGAACCGACACTGATGGATAGGCGGACGCACGTAGAATGGACGGTATGGGATTCTCTTTCTTCAAACCCAAGGAACTGCCGCACCCGGCATCGCTCACGTTCACGCTCGATCAGGCCGGTCATGCCTATGACGACGGGCATGTGGGACTCGAACCCACGTCCCTGACCATCATGGAGAAGCGCGTGGCCATCATCGGACTCAACGGCGCCGGCAAATCCACGCTGCTCGGGTTGCTGGACGGCTCGCTCAAGGCATCCGCCGGCACGGTGACCATCGTGGGCGACGACGAGCATCTGGACCCGGCGTCCAAGCATGATCTCAAGCGCATCGACGATCTGGTGGGCAAGGTGCGCCGCGAGGAGATTCCCAACAGCTTCTATCGCGCGAAGAACATCTCCGAGGCCGTCTCCGAGGCGTTGAAGAAGCACAAGGTGCCCGAGGGGGAGCGGTTGGCGCGCATCGGCAACCTGTTCGCGCATTTCGATCTGGCACAGGTCTCCAAGGCCAAGGCCAGCGAGCTGGATTCGGAGAAGCGGCATCTGCTGGCCATCGCCGTGGCGCTGAGCTTCAACCCGAGCGCCATCGTGGCGGACGAACCGAGCAAGGGATTGGACGAGATCGGTACCGCGCATGTGGCCCGCGCCCTGTTCAGCTACGACAAGCAGGTGATTTTCGCCACGCATGATACGGATATGATCCGTCGTCCCGAATACGCGATCGACCGCACGCTGGTGCTGGATGACCATCGGATCGTCTTCGATGGCACGCCGCAGGATGCCGTGTCGTTCTACGAGGATCTGATTCGCGGCAAATACGAGGCCGCGAAAGCCGCGGCCGAGTAACCCCGTCAGACGAAGTAGAAGCCTCGGAAGCCGTATTGGTAGACGCGGTAGATGTACGAGGTGCTCAGGGCCATCCGGTACTGGGCTTTGAGCTCGCCCGAATCGTCGTACACGCCGAACACGCCCTGCATGCCGGTGCCTACCAGATTGAGGTCGTCGGTGATCTCCTCGGCGGAGGAGACGTACGGGGAATACGGCACGTCGAACGACTGCACCTCGGTGTACGTGCCGGCTTGTTCGTCCACCAGATACTTGCGGAATTGCGAGGAGGAATCCTCGTCCTTCGAGGATTGGGCGGTGGAGATGCCGTCGATGACCGTCCAATCGTAATCCGGGCGGGTCATCGCATAGCCGAAGTTGTTGTCGAACATGTAGACGTAGTACTGGCCGTCCTCGAGCGAGGAGTCGTACTGCACGGTGATCGAGTGCTGGCCACCGGTGTCGCCGAAGTCGCCCACCTTGGTCAGGAACGAGTCGGCCTCAGGCGTGCCGGACCAGACGGACGTCTCGCCGATCATGTAGTCGAGCGTGGGCGTGCCCTCGATGTCGTTCACCTTGACGATGGTGGAGGTCTCTCGGGCGGACAGCAGCGCCGAACCGTCATCCATGAGCTGGATGGTGTTGAAGTGTATCCAATCCCAGCGGTTCGAGGCGGTCGGGTCGGACTCGTCGATGCCGGAATGCGTGGTGGAGGCCTTGTATTCGGGGAACAGGTCGCCGAAGTCCACCAGTAGCGAGACCTCGCCGGTGGAGGTGTCCACCTTGATGACCTGATCCTGTACCGCATGGTCCTCGCGCTTGAGGTCGGTGGCGAGGGAGACGATGTTGCCATCCGAGTCCAGCGCATAGTCGTGATGGAGGATGAACCGGCCGCCCAAATCGATGATCTTGACCAGCTTGCCGAGCCGGTTCATGCCCACGAACGTGCGGGTGGAAGCGGAGAACCACATGAGCCCGTCATCGTCGAACAGCAGCCGGTGGGAACGGTAGTAAAGGACCGGCACCTCGCCGCGCAGCACGCCGTTCGCATCGTAGTAGTACATGAAGTCCTGCTCGTCCGAATCATTGCCGAGGATGGCGTACAGTCCGTTGCCGAGCGCGGTAGTGGTGTCGTCGTCAGGGGAGACCGTCTGTTCGAGACGGACCTCCTCCGAGCCGAGCAGCTTGGGGCCGTTCTGGGTGATGGTCCGCGTGGTCGATGAACCATCGGTGCCGGTGATGGTCAGGGTGATGGTGTTCTTCACCTGGGGGATGAGGCCCAGCACCAGGAACTCGTGGGTGGTGGAGGCGAGCTCGCCCGTGGTGACGTCGGACGCGGCCTGCGACTCCTCGGATGCGCTGGTACTGATCGTGTCGCCGGTCATGGATTCGGCATAGTTAACCGCGCTACGGACGGTGCGCGCCGCCTCATCGCTGGTGATGGCGGTGGCCGTGTAATCCGGGTAGCCGTCGGCCGAGACCGTGTAGCTTACGGTGGCGGTGTTGTCGGTGGTGAAGTACACGTACATCGACGTGGTGTTGGTGCCGTACGGGTTGACCTTGGTGTAGATGTTATCGACCGTGCGCTTCTGGGCGTCGCGCTCGCTGATGAGTTCGTCGTCCATCATCTTCTGGTAGTCGTCCGTGTACACGCTTTCGATCTGGGCGTTGAGCCGTTCGACTCGGCGCTCGCGAATGGCCGCGCTCACGTTGTCATTGGAGACCATGCACAGGCCGAGTGCGATGGCCGCGGTGGCGATTGCGGCGACGGCCTTCACGGCGCGGTTGGAGAACGCGCGCGTGATGGCCGGGCGGTTGGATGATGGACGGGATGGCATGGTGACGGGCATGACGAATCCTTGGGATGACGCAAGTGAACGGACGATGAAGTACGACGTACACCATATGCGCCATCCTTGGAGAACAGCGGCCGAAAGGCTGGAAATACGCTGAGTAATCTCCGGATGTTTCTACGTTGCGGCGGAAGGGAGTGGCTCGCCGTCTCAGCCGAGGAAGAACGCGGCCATATCGTAGTCGTAGACGCGGTACACCAGACCGAAGGCGCCGGTGAGCTTGACCTTGTACTGGCCGAGCAGCGAGCCCGACTCATCATAGACGCCGAACACGCCCTGCATGCCCGAATCGACGAGCACCCGTCCGCCGTCGAGCTCCTGCACCGAGGAGACGTACGGCGAATACGGCACGTCGAACTGCTTCACCTCGCGGTACGTGCGGGCGTTCTCGTCCACCAGATACCGCCGGAATTGCGACGTGGCCCCCGACGATTCGACGGCGTCGAGCGAATCGACCGTGTTCACGCCCTTGATGGCAGCCGCCCAATCGAAGCCCGGACGGGTCTCCGACTTGCCGAGGTTGTTGTCGAACATGTAGAGGTAGTACTGGCCATCCGGCAGGGACGGATCACGCACCACCGTGATGGAATGCTGGCCGCCCGAATCCGGGAAGTCGCCGACCTTGGTCAGATGGGTCTGCTCCCACGGCGTGCCCCGCCAGACGGCGGGCGTGCCGATCATGTACCCAAGCTTCGGCGTACCCTCGATGTCGTCGATCTTGATGATGGTGGAGGTCTCTCGCGAGGAGAGCAGCGCGCCGCCGTCGGCGGTGAGCTGGATGGCGTTCACATGGATCCAGTCCCAGGTGGCGTCCGAACCGCCGTATCCCACCCGCTTGGTCTTGGCCTTGTATTGGGCGAACATCGAAGAGAGGTTCACCAGTTCGCGCACCTTGCCGGTGTGCGAGTCGATGCGGATCACCCGGTCCATCTCGCTTTTGTCGGTCGTGTTGTTGGCGGTCGCCAGCGCCACGATGTCACCGTTCTCGTCGAGCGCGATGTCGTGATGGATGGAGAAGCGCTCGCCGATCGACAGGATGCGAGCCGCACGGCCCACGGTGTCGAGCGCCACGAGCATGTTCGAGTTCGCCGTGTACCAGACCAGTCCGTTCGCCTTGTCCTCGAGCAGACGGTCCCATCGATAGTCGACGAGCGGGATTTCGGCGCGGATCACGCCGTTCGCGTCGTACAGCGGCGTGAAGTCCTGCTCGTTGCTTTCGTTGCCGATGATGGCGAACAGCCCCTGTCCGAGGGCGGTGACGGTGTCGTCATCCATCGGCACCGGTGCCTCGAGCCGCACGTCCTCCTCGCCGAGCAGTTTCGGACCGTTGACCGTGAGCGTACGGGTGTCGCTGTCACCGTCCGGGCCGTCGATCGTCAGCGTGACGGTGTTGGATACGCCGGGGACGAGTCCCATCACCAGGAATTCGTGGCGGGTGCTGGCTGCAGAGTCCTTGGCGGGCTGTGCCGAATAGTCCGGGTAGCCGTCGGCGTGCACGGTGTAGCGCACGGTCGTGGCGTCCTCGGTGGTGAAGTACACGTACAGGGCCGTGGTATTGGTGCCATAGGGGTTGACGGCCGTGTAGATGTTGTCGATGGTGCGGTCCTGTGCGTCGCGGGCCGCGACGAGCTCGTCGTGCTTCATGCGCTGGTATCCGTCGGTGTACACGTTCTGAATGGTGGCGTTGAGCCGTTGCGTGCGCGCGGCGCGAATCGATGCGCTGGTGTTGTCCTGCGTGGCGAGGCATACCCCGATGGCTACGATCAGGGTCAGCGCTGCGGCGAATATCCTACGGGCAAGGGCGGCGCGGGTGCCGCGAATCTGCAAAGGCATATGCGATGATCTTCCCAAAACTGAACGGCTCTACGGCTGAAAGACGGTCATCTTCCATTATCGTTCGGAGACTGGCCAAGGCAGGCCGTTCTGCATTACAGCAGGGTGAACCATGCCTGAACCTGATGCCAGAGTGTGGGGTTGTTCATAATGAGCGCGTCGTCGCGGGCCGGCACGAAGCAGCTCAGCACCGCCACCGCGAGCGTGGCGATGGTCAGCAGCGCCACGACCCAGCGCATGAGCCAACGCCACGGTGTGACACGGCTGATGCCATCGCCGGACGCGGCGTCGTTCGCGCCGGCTAGGGTGCTGCGGTCGGGCTCACGCCCGTTGACCAGCCAGAGGATTCCCGGAATCGAGGCCAGCGCCGCCAGCCATCCGAAATCGGCGGAATACCGCCATCCCAAGCCGCCGACGTAACTGTCGAAGACGATGAGCACGCCCGCCAGCATCAGGCAGGACATCAGCCATGGGCGCATGCCGTGCATCTCAAGCCCGCACAGGAAGGGCAAGGCCAGCGTTAGCAGCATCAGCGGCGTGGCGGTGAACAATGCGCCGACCATCACCTCGTAGTAGCCCCAGACCGGCATCGGCGCGGGGGAGACCTCCAACCAGGGGAAATGGGAGACGAACCGCAACGGCAGGAACAGGTAGTACCAGATGGTGGCGGGCATGTCCGCGAGCGGCTGGGTGAAGCGGGTCATATCCGAGACGCTGAACTGATAGGCGTTGCCGAAGTTGAGCGGCGAGCCGAACCGGACCTTGTTCCACATCATCAACGGCGCGACCACGACGATGGCCGGGATGATGACGGCAAGCGGTGCCCGCAGCGCCTTGGCCGGACTGATGCTGCGGGATTGCAGCCCGGCGATCACCGCGCGGATCTGCGGCCAGAACAACGGGAAGGCGAGCAGAGCGGTCAAGGTGAAGGTCGGACGGCAGCCGAAATTGGCGGCGATGCACAGGGCTCCGGCCGCGAGCCGGGGCAGGGAAAGGGGTTTCGCATCTCCCGCCTGCCACCGGTCGATGCTCAGCATCGGGCGGCTGGAGGTGTCCGCGCCCAGCCAGAACCATAGTCCGAGCGAGGTCAGGGCCAGCGAGGCCGCGAACGGCACCTGGTAGAAATTCGTGCGGTAGATCAGATACCCGGCCTGCGACCCGAGGAGCGAGGAGACGGTGATCAGCGAGGCGGCGGCCAGCGAGGTGTGCGGCATCACCCGGTGGACCACGCGCAGCACGAGCATCGAGAAGAAGATGACGAACAGCAGGATCAGGAACTGTTCGGCCGCGGCGGTGGGCAGCATGTTACCGGTCAGGAGACGGTAGGGGACGAACAGCAGGAAGGCCGGCAGCGCGCCGAAGTACGAATACCAGTGTCCGTCATAATAGACGTAGTCCCAGTAGATCGGACTCACCCCGTCCTTGAGCAGCTGCAGACGGGTGGGTACGTCGTAGGGGTCGGCGGTGGCGGCGAGACGGTCCGGCACCTCCAGATCCAGCCAGGGGTGGCCGGCGATGATGGCGTCCGCCACATGGCCGTATTGGTCGTAATCGTAGGTGTAGCCGCCGGCGATGTGGAAGGCGAGCGGCGAGGCGTAGACCAACTGCCAGACGATGGAGGCGCCGATTGCGATCACCGGTATGGCCATGAGACCGGCGAAGGCGAGACGCTGGCGGACGGATGCGGGGTCGAAGCGGATGCGCCACAGACGGCTGCCCGGCCGCCACAATGCGATGAGCAGCAGAATCACCGCCATCGTGGCCACACGGGCCCAGCTTACGGTGAACGGGACGCGCACGTTCGCACGGGCGTCGGTGACCGGCACCAGCGCGCCGCGCTTCTCCTGAATCCAGAGGCGCACGGTGCCCGCGCCGGGGGCCTTGACGTAGTGGCTGCGTTCGGCGGCGGGATTGAGCGATCGGCTGCGGCCGATGGTCGTGGTGGGGGTGGTTTGGGTGTCGCCGGTGCCGGCGGTGGAGTCAGCGTCGGTTGTAGTGGCGTCGCCGGTGGTGCCGTCAGCGGATGTTGTGGCGTTGCCGCCACCGGATGTATTGGCGGGCGTGTCTCCGGATGTGCCGCCGGACGTCGATGGGTCCGGCTTGGTGATCACATCGGCCCGCACATGGATGGTCGTGAGGGGTTTGGCCACCTCCTTGTCGCCATTCGTGCGGGATTCGGCCTCGGCCTGCTTGCGCACCTGCTTGATGGTCGATTCGTCGGTGGTGTCGATGCGCAGGTATGGGGAGGTGCCGTCCGCGGTCAGTTCGAGATAGGCCTTGGTGGGGTCGGTGACGGTGAGCATGCCGTCGTCGGTGCGCTTGAGTCCCGGGCCCAGCGTGTTGTGCACGGCGTTGGTGTCGGTGCTGGCTCCCAGCGTGCGCCAGAAGGGCGCGTTGAAGACGACGCATTCCACGGCGACGATGGCGAGCAGCGCCGCCAACAGCGCCAGCAGTGCGCGCACCGGATGCGCGTGGCGCTGGGCCCCGACCTTCCCGGAGGCCGCAGATTTGGATTCGCCGGGCTCTGACTCCGAGGACCCTGACTTGCCTGCCGCCGGTACGAGGGTGGCTGGTTCGGGTACGCCGGGGCGCCGGTCCTGCCGGTCGCGCTGGTCGCGGTGGGAGAGGTCTTCGGAAAGCACCTCATTATTCTATAGGCTTTATGTCGTCCAAACAGGAGAGAATGTGAATCATGCCAAAACGTACGTCGAATCACAGGAAGCGCAGCCGCACATCATTGCTCGGGGAACTCAAGGATTCGATGAACGCGCTTGCCGTCGATCTGGGACTGGTCAAGCCCGCGCCGGCGACGGCCGATCCGTTCGGCGACACGTTGCGTGAGGCCAGCGAACGCAGGGGCGGCGTCATCGACGAGCTGACCCGGCATGCGGTCGCGCTCGGGCCGATGGTCAAACGTCGCGCCTTCCCCGCCTTGGAGAACGTGCCGGACGGGCTATTGCTCGGCTGGGCGCAGTTGCCCGCCACGCAGGGCCGTGGATTCTCACTGGGCATCTTCACCGACCGCGACCATTTCGCACAGGTGGCGTTCGCCGATGCGCACGGGCGCGTGTTCGTGGGCACCGATCCGAAGATGGACGTGCAGGAGATGCAACCGCGTTTCGTATTCGGCAAGGAGAAGGACGTGACGCTGCCGGACGGCGACCGTCTGGGGCTAGGCAAGGGCTCCGGGGCCGTGGGAGGCGCTGCGGGTGGCGGTTCGGGTCTTGGCGATGGATTCGGCGGTGGGCTGGGCGACGAGCTGGGCCGTGGATTCGAGCGGATTCGCAGGTCCGGGCTGTTGCGTGGTGCGTTCGGTGCCGGTTCTGTCGCTGGTGCCGGAGCTGGTTCAAACATGGTGAGTGACGGCGCGGCCCGTGACGGCAAGGGCGTCAAGGCCGTCGTCGGCAGTGTCGTGGGACGGGACGATTCCGCCCGTCTGACGTGGCTCGCCTCATGGCTCAAGTCCGGCAACCGGTACACGCTCGAACAGATGCGCGCCAACCTGCCGGCTAGCATGCGCTACGATCTCGAATACCGTGACGCGATCGCCATCGCGTTCTTCGCCGCGTACATGCTGCCGCAGATCAACGGTCTGCTCATCGGCTTCGGGTCGGGCAACATCTTCCGCAGGCTCAACCGCGAGGCGCCGATCGGGGCGATCCGCCGCTGCGTCCGGGACACCCTGGCCGCGCGCGCCCATGGCATGCGCGCCTCCGGACTCGAGGACCATTTCGCCGATCTCATGCGTGAGGCCGGCGCGTTGGACAAGACGCCGGGCCTTGAGGCCGTGCATGGCGCCGAGCCGCTGCATCTGTACACCTCCACCTATTCCAACGGCTATTTCTTCTCATGGGACAAGTCGATGGCGTTCGGCCAGGCCCTGAAATCCCTGAAGATCGAGGGCAACCTCAACCGGTTCGCCGCTGTGAGCGCGTGGCTGGAGCGCAACGCCTCGCTGGGACGCAACCCCACCGAGGACACCGTCACCCGCGCCGAGGCCGCGCAGATCGACATGAAGCTTATCGAGAACCCGGCCCTGATGGCGCTCGACCCGTACGACGGTTCCGATGAGCGTCGTGCCGTGCTGAGCCTCGCGTCCATCGCGGAACGCACGGCCGAGCGCATCCGCGGCGATTTCCCCGATCCGCGCGATATGGCGTCGGATGGCGGGCACGGTTCCGGTGCTGGTCTTGGCGCAGGAGCCGATTCGGACGAATGGGTGTATCGTCAGGCGCTCTCCTCACTGTTGCGCCGGCTTCGTCTGCCGTACCGGTTCGATGTGGAGTTCCGCTCCCGTCTGGACAGCGGCGAGGTGGCCATCGGCTTCACCACCGCCGGCACCTCGATGATGCCGGACAGCCGCTACGACGTGTCACGGCGTACTTGGCGCACGTTGAGCGGTCCGGAACGCGCCTCGATGAGCGCCGCCTACAACCTGCGCGTGGGATTGATGATGGCGGCGATGAGCTTCGGTGCCAGCAAGTCCGTGCGTCAGGTCTCCCTGCACATCGATTCGATCGGTCTCGAGGAGGCTATCGCCGAGCAGGATTCAGCCATCGAGGCCATGATGAGCGAGGCGTTGAGCGCCTTCGAACACCTGCGCAGCGGCGATATGGGCCGCGCCGGGTCCAAGGCCGACCCTAAGGACGGCGACTTCCACGGAGACCCGACCCGTCCGATCACCCATGAGGAGACGTTCGGCCAGCCGTCCGTCGGCGAGGACCGTATGGACGATGACGGCGCGAACGCGGGAACGCGCGACGCGGATGATACCGGGGACGGCAAGGCGTCCATCGACTCGCAGTTCGAGGACCTCATGCGCGGCGTGGACATCGATGAGATGGCGTTCAGCATGGGCGCGGCCGGCTCCGACGATTCGGCCGGCGGCAATGGCGACGACGCCGACGACGCGGATGCGGCACCCGGCCGGTCCACCAACGGCGTCGATGGCGGGGACGACGATCCGATGAGCGTGCTGCGCCGCAATCCCACCGTGCGCAACATGGTCACCGTCACTTTCACGCGTGACGCCTTCATGAAGCGTCTGGAGACGGATGGACTCGATAATCCTGAGGAGACCTACCGTCTGTTCGGTGCGGTCATGGATGTGGACGGCGAAGGCGGGCTCAAGCCGGTCAATGCCGACTTCGATCTTACGGACAGCCGTTTCTCGCCAACCGGTTCCCAGGATGAACCGGAACTGGCCGACCGTCGTTTCACGCCCGCCACGGCCCTCGTATTGGGTGCCCGTGACAGTGCGGGACTCGCCATCCAGCGCGTCGATCTGCTCCAGCACGGCGTCAACGAGTTCCATGGACTGGCGCAGGATTCCTCGATCGATTCGGTGGAGAAGGCGCAACGCGCCATGCGGATCATCGAGTCGATCAGCGATCCTGAGCTCACGGCGCTCGCCTCCCAGGTGACGAGCGCGCTGATTGACGGTGACGATACGCCTGATTTCACGTTCACCATGGCCGACGATCTCGACAAGGAGCGGCTCCGCGCCCGCGATATGCTGTTCTCCGGGCAGGCCCCGCAGGCCATCGAGGTGGCCGAGGCTGCCGTGACCCGACTGGATCAGGTCTTCGCCGCCGGCCCCGGCGTGCCTCGCTACTTCAATTCGTACGCGGAACGTGTGGTGTACAACCGGCTGTTCGCCACGCCGGACGAGCGCACCGTGCTCATCCCGGATAATCTGTTCTACGCGCATATGGAACTGGCGGACGTGCTGAGTCAGATCAAGAACGCCGACGCGGCGATTCCGCACCTGAACCGCATGGTGGCGTATGCGCCGGCCTACCCGCTCTCGCATCTGAAGCTCGCGATCCAGCTCGCCCGCAAGGAGGATTGGGATTCGGCTCGTGCCGCCTGCCTCAACGCGCTGCGCGTCGCGCTGGATCGCGACGATGCCGCGTTCGCCTACTACCGATTCGCCTATGCGGAATGGATGCTCGACCACTTCGATACGGCTGCGGCCGCCTACCTGATGAGCGACCACATCGCGCCCGGTGCCATCGGCTCGTTGGAGGGCGAACTGCAGGAGCTGGTCTCCCGTGCGGATTCCCAGTGCATTCCGATCCCCGAATCGGTGGAGGAGGCCGCGCATGTGCTCGCCATGCACGATCTGCCGGTCTGGCCGCATATCGAAGTCGCCGGCATCATGCGTGACGCCGCCCGGGTGTGCGTTGACGAGGGCATGTTCGTGCCCGCCCGCACGCTGTCGGTGGCCGTGGCCCGCATGAACGACGGCGAAGGCGACGGCATCGACGTGGTGCAGGCCCAGTTCCTTCGCTCCCTATCCGCCTGAGCCCCTTCCAAGCCTCCCTCTTACAGGGAACACTGGGTGTCGTAATAGGGAAGCCTCTCTCTGATGAGGGAGGCTTCGGTGCACTGGCGCTGACGGAGGGAGAGACCCGCAGACAAAGCCCGCAATCCGGCAATACAGGGCATCACCCCATCAGCTGCTCGGCCAGCCCACGGAACGTAGCCCCGATTCCATCGGTGCGAAGTGCCCCTTCCGCATCCAGCACCGCCGGGCGGCCTGCCTCGCCGGTCTCGCGTACCTCGGGCACCAGCGGCAGTTGGGCCATCAACGGCACGTCATATCCCAGCGCTTCGGTGAGCTGGTCGCTCACGCGCTGGCCGCCGCCCTCGCCGAAAATGCGCAGTTTTTCGCCGTTGTGCTCGTAGTAGCTCATGTTCTCCACCACGCCGCGCACCTTCATCGGCACCTGCAGCGCCACAAGTCCGGAGCGTACGGCGATATCCGAGGCGGAGGGCTGCGGGGTGGTGACCACCACGAGCTCGGCGTTCGGCAGTGCCTGCGCCACCGAAATCGCCATGTCGCCGGTGCCGGGCGCCAGATCGAGCAGCAGCACGTCCGGCGAACCCCACCACACGTCCGACAGGAACTGTTCCAAGGAACGCTGCAGACGAGGACCGCGCCACAGGATGGCCCGGTCCGCACCGGCGAACATGCCGATGGAGATGAGCTTGACGCCCCACGCGGTCACCGGCATCAGCATGCCGTTGAGGTTCGTGGGCTGGGTGTGCACGCCGAACAGGCGGGGCAGCGAGAAACCGTAGATGTCCGCGTCGATGGCGGCCGTATCGTAGCCCAGCGCGGCGAAAGTGGCCGCCAGATTCGCGGTGACCGAGGACTTGCCCACGCCGCCCTTGCCGGAGGCGATGGCGAAGATGCGCGTCTTGACGCCCGGCTTGCTGAACGGGTTCTGCTTGCGTTCGGCCTTGAGATCGGCCACGAGATCCGCCAGTTTGTCGCGGCTCATCGAACCCACTTCGATATGTGGCGTGAGTTGGGCATCCGGATAGGAGGTGACCGCACCGTTGATCTGGTTCGTGATGGTCTGAGACAGCGGGCATCCAGGCACGGTGAGCTCCACATGCACTGTCACGTCATATGCCTCGCGATGGTCGGCGGCGTCAGCGCTAGCCTCGGCCGCGACGGCATTCGCAGTGCCCGCGTTGCCGTGGCTGCTGGCGGTGGGGGTGTCATCGCTGGCCGGGGCCAAGGCATTCACCGGCGTTGCGTTGATGGCTGCGATCATGCCCAGATCGGTGACAGACCGCCCGAGTTCCGGGTCGATCACTCGACTCAGCCGTTCGTAGATTGCCGCTTCGATCTGACGGGTATCGCTCATGCATCCTCCTTATTGCCGCGTACCAGACTAGCGTGCAATCGCCCGCCATGCCATACTTCGCAAAGAGAAATATGAGGTCGCCCCTTTCGACAAGAGCACAATCAGATCATTGAGACTTGGTACCGGGAGGTTCCAGCTACGTCTCCGGCCATACAATGCCGGTCTGGTGAAACAGATGCCAAGCCTGATATCGATTGCCTCCCTCTGATGAGGGAGGCAATCGGAATCAGACCTCCACAGACTTGTCGGCTTGGTGTTTGTCTTCCTCGGGCAGGAGGAAGGATGGCTTAGGCCTGGGCGACCTCGCCGGTTTCGAGGAGTTGGGCGAACTGGGCCTCGTTGAGCATGGGGATGCCGAGTTCCTCGGCCTTGGTGGCCTTGGAACCGGCGTTCGCGCCGATCACCACATAGTCGGTCTTCTTGCTCACCGAGCCGGCCGCCTTGCCGCCGCGTTCGATGATCGCCTCCTTGGCGGAATCACGCGAGTATCCCTCGAGCGAGCCGGTGACCACCACCGTCTTACCGGCCAAGGTCTGCGGCAGCGTGCTGGTTTCGGCGGCGGCGACGCCCACGCCGGCCTCGCGCCATGCGCGCAGCGTCTCGCCGCGCCAGTCGCCGGGCTCGCGGGCGGCCGCGAACCACTGCACCACCGATTCGGCGATTTCCGGTCCCACGCCGTCGATCTGCGTCAGCTCCTCGACCGTGGCGGAGGCGATGGCGTCCAACGAGCCGAGCGACGACGCGATGAGACGCGCGGTGGGCGGGCCGAGCCGGCGAATCGAGAGCGCCACGAGTACGCGCCACAGATCGGCATGACGGGCCTTGTCCATCTCATCGAACATCTTGCGCGTGTTCTCGGCGGGCTTGACGATCACCGGAACCGCCGTGGTGCCGGTGCGTGTGGTCTTGTGATCCACGCGCACGATCACCGCGTCGGCGGGCACGTCGTATTCAGGGTAGAGGAGATGGGAGTCGGATTCGCGCGCGATGCCGTCATCGTTTCCGGAAGCGACGAGCCCGTCGACTATCCGTCGGGATGTGGTCGTCGGCTGTGCTGCCGGCTGTGCGGTTACCGACTGTGCGGCCGTCGGCTGTGTGGTTGCCGGCTGTGTGGTTGCCGCCTGCGTCGTTTGCGCAGCCTGTACCGCCTCCGCCGCCTCGGCCTGTGCCGCCAGCTGCTTGGCGGTGAGCTTGCGCGCCGGCGCCGGCAGCGTCCAGAACGCGGGCACCTGATGCCACAATCCGGACCCGCCGAGGCTCTTGCGCACCTTCTTCCTGCGCCCGTCGGGGCCGGTGACCTCGTGCACCTCGACGATGGACGCCTCGCGCCAGACGCGCACGTCCCTGAGATCGGCGGCGGTCAGCGCGAACAACCCGGCCTCGCTGGAGAGCACCGGCGTCTGGCGCTCCGGCAGCTCCAGACCGGGCACGGGCTCGTACGGTTCGGGCTCCTCGCCCGGCTTGACCACGATCTCCATGATGTTCGGCGCATACGTGGCCACGGAATCAGGCCGGTTCTCCTCGGGGTTGGTCAGCGCGATGGCCGACTGATCGCCCAGATGCTCGATGTCGAAGGCCTTGCGCGAGGCCAGCGAGATCACGCGCTCGGTCAGCTGCGCCGGGCAGCTCTCGACGTTCGGGCAGCGGATGTCCTTGTCACCCTCCTTGGCCGGTGCCAGCTTGGCACCACAGGACGGGCAGTACTCGGGCATCACGAACTCGCGCAGCTGCGCCTCACGTCCGCGACGGCGCTCGAGCACCGGGCCCACGAGCTCCGGAATCACGTCGCCGGCCTTGCGCACCACCACGGTGTCGCCGATGAGGATGCCCTTGCGCTTGACCTCGAAGGCGTTGTGCAGGGTGGTGCGGGCCACTGTGGAACCGGCCACGTAGACGGGCTTCAGTATGGCCACCGGCGTCACGCGGCCGGTGCGGCCCACCTGCACGGTGATGTCGAGCAGTTCGGTGTTGACCTCCTCGGGCGGGTACTTGTAGGCGATGGCCCAGCGCGGCGCGCGCGAGGTGGCGCCCAGCGTGCGCTGTAGGCCGAGGTCGTCCACCTTGACCACGATGCCGTCGAGCGCGTGTTCGATGTCGCCGCGATGCTCGCCGTAGTAATCGATCATGGCCAGAATCTCGTCGAATGACGTCACCGAGCGGTTGTGCGGCGAGACCGGCACGCCCCACTTGGTATACAGCTCATAGGCCTCGGACTGGTCGGCCACCACATCGTGCGTGCCGCGCGGATGGTCGGCACCCCAGTCGAGCCGGCCGAGGCCGTGCGCATAGAAGCTCAGGCGACGGGTCGCGGTGATGCGCGGGTCCTTCTGACGCAGCGAGCCGGCTGCGGCGTTGCGCGGATTGGCGAACGGTGCGCGGCCGGCGTCCTCCTGCTCGGCGTTGAGCGCGCGGAAGTCGTCCCAGCGCATGAACACCTCGCCGCGGATCTCCACGAAGTCCGGGATGTCCTCCTTCGGGCCGCCGAGGTTCGCGGGAATCGAACCGATGGTGCGCACGTTGAGGGTGATGTCCTCGCCGGTGACGCCGTCGCCGCGCGTAAGTCCCTGTTCCAGTACGCCGTTGCGGTAGATGAGGTTCAGGGCCAGACCGTCGATCTTCACCTCGCAACTCATCGGCAGCGGTTTGCCGGCCGGCCAGCCGAGGTCACGGATGACCGAATCGTACCAGTCCCTGAGCTCCTCGATGGAGAAGACGTCGTCGAGGCTCATCATGCGGCTGGGGTGGCGTACGGACGCGAAGTCGTTCGAGAACGTGCCGCCGACACGATGCGTGGGGCTCTGCGGATTGTCGAGCGAGGGGAAGGCCGCCTCGAGTTTCTGCAGACAGCGCATGCGGGCGTCGTAGGCGGCGTCCGAGCTGACGGGCGCGTCGCCGATGTAGTAGGCGATCTGGTCGGCCTCCACCCATGCGGCCACGCGCGCCCACAGCCGGGCGGCGGCCTCGGTATCAAGATCGTTCACATCGAGCCGGTCGAGGCGCATCGCATCCTCATCGGTGGGCTCCAGCGCGGCGATCCACGGTGCGGAACCGGGTGCGAACCGGATGATGCCCGTGTCCGGGCGCAGTTCGGCCACCTGTCCGTTATCTTCGGTCGCGGTGTCGTCGAAATCCCATGCCAGCTGTTCGGTGCGCTCTTCGGTGCTCATAGTCGTCTACTCTAGCCGACGCCGTGCGCTGGTTGTTCGGTGGTCGATCGACGGATATACGTCGGTTGACCGGCGTCCGTTCATCGAGCTCCCGCCCTCTGGTCATTGGCCGGTCATTGGCCGGTCATTGGTCATGCCGGCTGTTTCGGCTGTCGTCCAAGGTGTGTCATGTCCGGTTGCAGCCCGCCTACAATGCTGTGTGAGGGAGTGACCAATCGTGTCTGATCAGAACAATCAGAAGAATGCGGGCGCGGCGGTCAAGGCCGCGCTGCTTGCCAACGTCGGTGTCGCCTGCGCCAAATTCGCGGCGGCCGCGTTCACCGGTTCATCGTCCATGTTCTCCGAATCCGTGCACTCGGTGGCGGATTGTGCGAACGAGCTCGTGTTGATGGTAGGGGACCGGGCCTCGGACCACCAATCCCGTGGTGATCATCCGTTCGGTCTGCATCGCGTGAAGTACCTTGCGAGCTTCATCGTGGCCACGCTGCTGTTCTTCGTCGGTGGTGTATTCGCCGTCTCGCAGGCCGCAGGCAAGCTCGTCGGTCTGCTCGAGGGCATGATGTCGCGCGATGCGAATTCCGTGGAACTCATCGCCGCGCTAGTGGTGGTCGGTGTTTCCGCATGTCTTGAAGGATATGGTCTGCACACGTCCGTCCACGAAGCACGCGAACGGATGAAGCGCGTGCAGGTGGAGGACGATTCGCTGATCGGCTTCTGGCGGCGCACCAAATCCGCCGAACTCGCCTCGGTGATGATGGAGGATACGCTGGCCCTGATCGGTCTCGCGTTCGCAGGCCTTGGCATCGGCCTGTCGATCGTCACCGGCGACGAGCTGTACGATGCCATCGGCGGCATGCTGGTCGGTCTGGTGCTGGTGTGCGGATCGGCGGCGCTGGCGTTCAAGTCCGGTTCGCTGCTGGTGGGTGAAAGCCTTGACCGCAGCACGCGCGCGCTCGTGGTGAAGGCCGTGGAGGGCACGGCCGGCGTGGACCGGCTCATCAACATGCAGGCCATCCACATGGACGAGGATTCCGTGCTGCTGTGCCTCAAGGTGGAGACCTCGAAGCTGGATCGCGACTACGACGTCGAGACTGTGGACAAGATCGAGACCAACGTCCGTCGCACGCTGCCATGGTACGAATGGGAGATCTACGTCGAGCCGGACATCTGGCGGGCCAAGCAGGCCTAGTGTGTTGCGTCAGGAATACGCTGATTATCAGTTGTGAGACTGGCCGCTAGGCCGGGCATTCCCCGAAATAGATGTCGTGGTGCAGCCGGCAGCCGGGATTGAACCGGGCGCCACATGACGGGCAGCGCGGTTCGGTGGATTCCATGGCCCGGCCGTATTCGGCTTCGGTCATCTGATGCCGGCATATGCCGCACATCACGGCGGGGGAGTCGGGGTCACTCCATGGGATGCGTGGGTGACCGGCCAGTGCGTCGTGGCATTGGTAGCAGGCGTAGTACTCGCCGCAGCAGGCGAAACGGTTGGCCACGATGTCCAGCGGCGAATGCCAGTGCCGGCAACGGCCCTGCCTGTCCACGTCCAAACCGTGGATGATGGGAGCACGCGTGCCTTGATCGTTGTGGATAGCATGGCCGTCTTGGTCTTGCCGCCGGCTCCTTGTATCGTCTCGGCCTCTTCGCTCGCTCCGGTCACGCGCCACTGATGGTGCCGCTGATGCTTCAAGCGGTACCGCAGCCTCATCGGCGCGGCGCCCCATTCCTACGATGTTCATCCCCATGATGCGACACATCATACCGCCCGATGCGTGGAGTGGGGGATGCACGAACGCCCGGTTTCTCGATACAATGAATATTTATGGGAAAAACGACGATCAGGGTTCAATTCGATGACCCACTGGATGCGGCGCATTTTCTCCAGCAGTGTCGCAAGGAAGGGCTTGACGCGGAACTGGAGGATTCCCGTCCGCAGATCAAACGCAATGGGCCGGCGCTGGCGGCGTGGCTGAAAACCCATCCCGGCTGGTACGAGGTCGGTGAGTCGGTGAATCGTACTGCGGCGAACAAGGCGGTGCTCAAGATCCGCAACGGCGAACGCCGCGGATTCGAAAGCGGCAAATTCGAGGCGCGCATGGAGAACCGTGACGGCCGCTGGCTGGTATACGCGCGTCACATCGGTCGCCCGGCCCGGCCCAAGGTACAGCCGACCACCGGCATGGACCCATTGTTCTGAGCAAAGACTTGGTGACGGTATCAACGACAGGCGGCACTAGTGTGCTGCGCCGTAAATTCGTTGACGAATGACTACCCCTCAGACCCACTCCGCGGGCCAGCTGGCAAGGGGAGCCGAAATTGCCCCACCCGCAACGGACAACAACAATGGCCTCCGGCACATAACCGGAGGCCATTGTTGTTGCAGGTTCATGGGATAGCAATGTATCCCGTTTGGCTACCCACGAGTTGCGGAATCATTGGAATTCCAACGATTCCAACCCCTACCTATCAGATGTGGTAGTAGAGCTCGTACTCGAGCGGGGTCGGGGTCAGGCGGGCCTGATCGATCTCGTCGCGCTTGAGGCCGATCCAGGTCTCAATGAGGTCATCGGTGAACACGTCGCCGGCGGTGAGGAAGTCGTGATCCTCTTCCAGCGCGTCCATGGCCTCGGCCAGGGAGCTCGGCACCTGCTTGATGCCGGCGTGCTCTTCCGGAGGCAGCTCGTAGAGGTCCTTGTCGACCGGCTCCGGCGGCTCGATGTGGTTCAGGATGCCGTCCAGGCCAGCCATCAGCTGGGCGGAGAAGGCCAGGAACGGGTTGCAGGACGGATCCGGAGCGCGGAACTCGATGCGCTTCGCAGCCGGGGAGGTGCCGGCCAGCGGGATACGGATGGCGGCGGAACGGTTGCGGGCGGAGTACACCAGGTTGACTGGGGCCTCGAAGCCCGGGACCAGACGGTGGTAAGAGTTCAGGGACGGGTTGGTGAAGGCCAGCACGGAGGAGGAGTGCTTGATCAGGCCGCCGATGTACCAGCGGGCCAGATCGGACAGGCCGGCGTAACCCTTCTCATCGTAGAACAGCGGCTTGCCGTCCTTCCACAGGGACTGGTGGCAGTGCATACCAGTGCCGTTGTCGCCGGCGATCGGCTTCGGCATGAAGGTCACGGACTTGCCGGCCAGAGCGGCGGTCTCGTGGACGACGTACTTGTACTTCATCAGGTCGTCGCCAGCGTGCTGCAGGGTGTTGAAGCGGTAGTTGATCTCCTGCTGACCGGCGCCGGCCACCTCGTGGTGGGAACGCTCGAGGATCAGGCCGACCTTCTGCAGGTTGGCGACCATGTCGTCGCGCAGGTCCTGGCTGTGGTCAATCGGCGGAACCGGGAAGTAGCCGCGCTTGACGCGGTTCTTGAAGCCGATGTTCGGGGTGCCGTCCTCTTCGGTGTCAACGCCGGAGTTCCACGGGGCCTCGATGGAGTCCACCTCGTAGAAGGAACGCTGCATGGAGTTCTCGAAGCGCACCTTGTCGAAGATGAAGAACTCGGCCTCCGGAGCGAAGGACGCGGTGTCGGCGATGCCGGTGGACTTCAGGTAGGCCTCGGCCTTGCCGGCGACCTGACGCGGGTCGCGGGAGTAGGGCTCGTCGGTCAGCGGGTCGACGATGGAGAAGGCCACGTCGAGGGTCTTGTGCTTGCGGAACGGATCCACGAAGGCGGTCGTGATATCCGGGACCAGCTTCATGTCGGACTCGTTGATGGCCTGGAAGCCCTGCACGGACGAACCATCGAACGGCATGCCTTCGGTGAAGGCGTCCTTCAGGAACTCGCTAGCCGGCACGGTGAAGTGCTGCTGAACGCCGATCAGATCGGTGAAACGAACGGAGACATACTCGATGCCTTCCTTATTGATAAGGGCCTCGGCGTCTTCCTTGGACTTGAGTTCGGTCACGGGACCGCTCCTTTCGTATGAAATATAACGGTACCTATCGTAAAATCGCGCGTTTCGCAAGGTCGAAACTTGGGTTACGAGAATGTTTCGACATAGTGGATTGCGTTGGCCTAACGCCGGTATTCCAACGAAACATACAGTGCCCTGCCAAGGCGCCGTCGTTCGGGCCCGTCCGCAACGTGGACAGTGCTTGAACCGTGTCAGTGGAATCGGATGGGCCGCCGAGGGCGGAGGCGGGTCGTCTCATGGGGATGGGGATGGGAATGGAGGGGAGCGGTTCAGGACGGCAATGTGCGAGCCGACAGACGATCCAAAGCAAAATCAACGAGCTTATGGCGTGGCGTACCAAGTCGTAAGAACGGGAACAACGGCAGGCTGAATACGAACAGTCCCCGATACCTTCCGTAAGGGAAGCCATCGGGGACTGTTCGGTGACGGTTGTCGATTGGCGATTCGGCCGGTCGTCGTCCGACCAGCGATGCCGGACTCAGCGGCCGCGCATGGCGCGACGGGAGACGCGCTGACGACGGTTCGGATCAATGCCCTTGGGGATGCCGTAGCCGGTCTTGGCCTGCAGAGTGCGCAGACGGTCGTCGAGCGTGGACACCTCGGCCTTGGTCAGCAGGAAGCGGCGGCGCGGGTGGATCTTGGCGATGAGCGGGTTCTTGTGGTCGGTGGGCTCGTAGCTCTTGGCCTTGGTGACGGCACTGCGCACGTCCTTGAGCTGCACCTGCTTGGGGCCGTGGCCCACGGCGATACGGTAGACCGGGATGGACGAGCCGGCGGTGACGCCCTTGATCTCGCGCTCCTGACGATCCATGGCCTTCATCACGCGGCCATAGTCGCCCTCGCCGATCAGGTAGATGCCGTTCATCGAGGTGCCGCGCCAGATGGCGTCCTTGGTACGCGGGTCGACCCACACCGGCTCCTGCGGGAAGTTGAAGCCGGCCTTGCCCATATTGCTCAGCACGCTGATGGCCGCGCCGGTCTTGCCGTCGATCTGCTTGTAGCCGACGGCGTCCGCACGACGGGTGAGCATCATCGTGGCCAGCAGGATGCCGAGCATCACGGCGGTGATCATGACGAAGATCCAGGTGAGCCAGCTCCACTTGAAGATCAGTCCGATGATCACGGCCACCACCACCGGCAGCAGGAACGAGCCGGCCTCAAGCCACGGCAGTGCCTTGTCTTCCTTGGCGGTGTACTTGTAGATCTGGATGATCTGCTTGATCGTGCTCTGCTTCTTCGGCTTTGCGTCCTTTTCAGCCATCACACTTCCTTTGTTGGGACGAAACACACACTGGGCATCAAGTCTATCAGGTGCGCTGGTCCGCGCGCTCCCTGATGCCGCCCGTCAGCGCGTGTTCAACGGTCGTCCGTCCGCCTTGAGCAGGCCTTCGCCCAATGTCTCGCTGAAGGTGGGGTGCGGGTGGATGAGCCGGGCGGCGTCCGACAGCGGCACGCGATTGCCGACGAGCTGCTCCGCCTCGGCGATGATGTCCGATGCCAGCGGCGAGATTATGTGCACGCCGAGCACGCGCGGGGTGTCCGGTTCGGCCGCGTCGCACCCGGAAATGATGGTCAGCGAGCCGCCGCTGCCGCGCATGAGCATGCGCGCGTTGGACAGCATCGGATAGATGGTCTCCTTGACTTCGACAAGATCCTCGCGGGCCTGAGCCTGATCGAGCGTGAGCCCCACCGAAGCGGCCTCGGGGGAGGAGAAGACGATCTGCGGCACGGCCTCGTCGTCTACCGGCTTGACGTGCTGTCCGTTCAGCGTTTCGGCGATCACCAGACCCTGCGCGAAGGCGCGGTGGGCCAGCGCCGGGCCGACTGTCACGTCGCCCACCGCCCAGACGCCGGACTTGCTGGTGCGTCCGTAGGGGTCGGTGACCACGCATCCGTCGTCGGCGAGCGCGACGCCCCACGCGGCATCGGTGACCGGTGTGCGCCCGATGGCCGCCAGCGCGATTTCGCCCCAGACGGTCTGCTCGCCGTCCTCGCCCGCGTGACGATAGTGGACCGTGGCCCCCAGATTCGCGCCGGTATCCACGTGGGTCACGTCGGTGTGGGTGATGACATGCACGCCGTGGCGCTTGAGCTCGCGGGTCAGGGTCACGCCGGCGCGGCGGTCCCATGCGGACAGCACGCGGTCCTTGCGGATGAGCAGGGTGACGTCCGATCCGGCCGCATTCCACATCGACGCGAATTCGAGGGCGATAGCGCCTGCGCCGATGATGACCGCGGAGGAGGGGAATTCGTTGAGTTCGAGGGCCTGCGTGGAGTCGATGAGCGCCCCGGCGAACGGGTTGCCGGGCAGCGGGCGCGGTTCGGCGCCGGTGGCGAGCACCACGTTGGGGGCGATGACGTCCAGCGCGGAGCCGGATGGTTCGGGCACTTCGGCCTTGTGATAGGTCAGGATGTCGTTCTGGCCGGGGGAGGGGACCAGATGCACGATGTGTCGGCCTTCGGCGTCGGTCTCGTCGGCGTTGAAGGATGCGGCGCCGCGCAGTACGGTGATGCCGCGGTGGGCGAGCAGGCCGGCCAGTCCCTTGACCATGGTGTCGACCGTACGCATGCGGTAGTCGCGCAATGTGCCGAAATCGATGCCGTTCACGGAGGCGTTGACGCCGAGTTCGGCGGCGCGGTGCACGACGTCGATGGTGTGGGTGGCGGTGATGATCGCCTTGGAGGGGATGCATCCGCGGTTCAGACAGGTGCCGCCCATGGTGGCGTCGCGCTCGATGAGAGCCACGTTCATGCCGAGTTCGGCCGCTCGCAACGCCGTCGAATAGCCTCCAGGCCCTGCGCCGATGATTGCCAGATCGTATTGCTCGCTCATGAATCCTCCTCGAATCGGTCGTACCCTATGACAACTGCTGCCAATTATAGGAAGCCATGGTGCGATATCCGCGGGAAAACGACGAAGCCCCCGTGATGGGGGCTTCGCAACGTCGGTGAGCAGAAGAAACGAGGAGGTAAGGACGGACTAGTCCTCCGGCCAGTGGCCGCGCTTGTCGTACCGCGGCTTGGGGAGCCTCCAGCGACGCATCTGGATCGAGCGGCTCCATGCGTAGGTCAGGGAACGGGAGCCCTTGGCCACGGACGCCTCGCCATACTTGGCGATGAGCTTCTTCTTGAGCTTGCGCCACATCAGCGCCACGTCGATGATCACCAGAATGAGGTAGCCGTACATGAGCACCATCATCAGGATGGACGTCCAGGCGTTCTGCGCCACCGAGGTGACCACCATGGACAGGACCAGGATAACGATCATCACCGGGATGAACCATTCGCCGAGGTTGATGCGGGCGTCCACGTAGTCGCGGATGTAGATGCGCCACGGCAGACGCTCGGACTTGGGCATGTGGTTGATGTCGCCTTTCTGCATCGCCTCGTATTCGGCGTTCTCGCGCTCGCGCATACGGGCCTTGGCGGCCTTGGCGCTGGCCTTGCGGTCGGCCGGGACCAGCGGGCGGATGCCGGCGGCCTGCGCCTTCTTCATCTTCGGGGTCGGGCGGCCCTTCGGACCCTGCGGGTCGGCCTTCTTGACGACGGGCTCAGCGGGCTTCTGGGCCTCTTCCTTCTTCTTGAACGGATTCCATGTCATGCTTTGAGGTTACGGTGACGTTCAGACACTGTTCAAGCGGTGTTTGCGGTCTGACCGCTGCTCTGACCGCTGCAATGACGCCGTTATATTACCGATATATAAGGAGGGCACATGGCCGCATCCAACGCCGAGAGGCTGTCCGCCGATGAGATTCGCGCGCGCGTGGAATCCGACTGGAACCGCATCGTGGAACTGCTGACGCGCAAGATCGCGTTGCGTTCGGTTTCCGCGCAGGGCATCACCGCCGAGCATATGAGGCGGTCCGCCGAATTCGTGGCCGAGGAGCTTCGCCTGGTGGGCGTCGACGCCAAGGTGGCGCAGGCCACGAACGAGGACGGCACCCCGGGGGCGTGGGAGGTCATCGGCTCTCGCGTCGTCTCGCCGGACGCCCCGACCGTGCTGCTCTATGCGCATCATGATGTGCAGCCGGTGCCTGACGCGACCGCATGGGACACTGATCCGTTCACGGCCACCGAGGTTGACGGTCGTCTTTACGGTCGCGGCTCGGCGGATGACGGCGGCGGCATCGCCATCCATTCCGGCGCGTTGAAGGCGCTCGGCGACGATCTCAAGGTGAACATCAAGGTGTTCATCGAGGGCGAGGAGGAGATGGGCTCGCCCAGCTTCATCCCGTTCATCGAGGCGCACCGGGACGAATTCGCCGCCGATGTGATCATCGTGGCCGACTCGGGCAACTGGGCGCCGGACATCCCCTCGCTGACCACCTCGCTCAGGGGCAACACCACCGTGGACGTCACCGTGCGCGCCCTGACCCATCCGGTGCACTCCGGCCAGTACGGTGGCCCGATCCTCGACTCCACCACGCTCGCCGCGATGCTCATCTCCTCGCTGTACGACGGCGACGGCGACCTCGCGGTGCCGGGCATCGCCGCCGACGAGCCGGTGGGTGGCCTGCAGCAGGACGTGGACGAGCACGGCGTGCGCGCCGACGCCGGCATCGTGGACGGCTATGTGCTCGCGGGCACCGGTTCGCTGGCCTCCCGCCTGTGGACCAAGCCGTCGCTGACCGTGATCGGCCTCGACGCCCACTCGGTGGAGGGGTCGTTCAATGTGATCAGCCCGGAGACCAGGTTCCGCCTGTCGCTGCGCACCGCGCCGAGCCAGCGTCCGGAGGAGGCGCAGGCCGCGCTGATGCGGTATCTGGAGTCGTCCGCGCCGTTCGGTGCGCAGGTCGAGGTCGAGGCCGGCGACAACGGCATGGGCTGGGCCATGGACCCGAACGCCGAAGCCACCCAGGATGCGCTCGAGGCCATGGCGGAGGCGTTCGGTGTGGCCCCGATCAACCAGGGCCAGGGCGGTTCGATTCCGTTCATCCCCGAACTGCAGCGGCTCTTCCCCGGCGCCCAGGTGCTGGTCACCGGCCCGGAGGACCCGAAGTCCAACGCCCACAGCCCCAACGAGTCCGTCTCGCTGCCCGGTCTGAAGAACGATGTGATTGCCGAGGCCCTGCTGCTCGACAAGTTGGGGAAGCCGGCGAAGTAGTCCGGGGATTTCCGCAGGGATACTCCGGGATTCCCCGGGATGATGCAGGGGCGGGCCGATTGTCGGACGCCCCTATTGCCTTCCGTCCGGTCTTGCCCTATAGTCTGGAGAGTTGACACGGGAGCTGCCGCAGGGCGGCTGAGAGGAGACGTGCAGTCTCGACCGATGGAACGTGACCGGGTAATGCCGTCGTCACGGAATTGTCGCTCTTATCTACCCGTGCCTGAACCAATCCGCGTGCGGCCCACTCGTCATGGCCGTATGCGAAATGAGAAGAAGGGCACTCACATGGCACAAGCTGTGGCCAAGGCCAACTACAAGTGGCGCGTCGTCGATATCGTCGTGGCGTCCATCGTCGCCGTCGCATCCGGCGTCATCTTCGCCGGTTGGGATCTCATCTACAAGATTCCGACCACCGCGTTGGATGCGGTACTCCCCGGATTCAGCGGTCTGGTATGCGCGTTCTGGCTGTTCGCCGGTCCTCTGGCCGGACTCATCGTGCGCAAGCCGGGCGCCGCCATCTACGCCGAGCTGGTCGCCGCCTGCATCGAATACATCATCGGCGCCGGCAATGTGTTCGGCATCAGCGGCTCCATCATCATCGGCCTCGTGCAGGGCGTGTTCGCCGAGCTGGCCTTCGTGCTGGTGCTCTACCGCAAGTGGAACCCGCTGATCGCCACGCTCTCCGGTCTGCTGGCCGGTCTGGGCAACTACCTGTACGAGTTCTCCCCGTTCGGCGGCTACGTGGGCATCGGCTACTTCAGCACCTACGGTCTGTGCTACCTCGTCACCACGCTGATCTCCGGTGCCGTGATTGCCGGCGTGCTCATGTGGTACGTGCACCGCGCCATCGCCGCCACCGGCGTGCTTGACCGCTTCGAGTCCGGCAGGACGAAGGCGCTGGTCTGATCGGTGGATGTCCATATGACATTGCAGCAGGTGGCCCCGGTCGGCGTCGAGGCGCGCGACTGGGGCTGGCGTCATTCCACGCGCAAGGACTTCGCCCTGCGCCATGTGGATCTGACGATTCGTCCCGGTGAGCGCGTCCTGCTTCTGGGCGCGTCGGGCGCCGGGAAAAGCACCTTCATGGCGGCCATGGCCGGTGTGCTGGGCAGCGATGACGAAGGTGAGAGCGAGGGCGAGCTCCGCATCGGCGGAACGGACGCCAATACGGCCAGAGGCAAGGCTGGTCTCGTTCTGCAGGACCCGGATTCCCAGATCATCCTCGAGCGTGTGGGCGACGACGTGGCCTTCGCCTGCGAGAATCTGGGCGTGCCGCGGGAGGAGACATGGCGTCGCGTGCGGTCGGCGCTCGACATCGTCGGCCTCGAATCCCTGGAGATGAACCACTCCACGCGCCATCTGTCCGGTGGTCAGCGTCAGCGGCTGGCGTTGGCCGGCGTGCTGGCCATGAGGCCCGGCCTGCTGCTGCTCGACGAACCCACCGCCAACCTCGACCCCGACGGCGTACGTGAGGTGCATGACGCGGTCAAGCATGTGATCGAGTCCACCGGCCAGACCATGGTCGTGGTCGAACACCATATCGACGTCTGGCTTGATCTGGTGGATCGCGTGATCGTGCTCGGCGCGGCGGCGGGGAAGCACGAAGGCGGCGTGCTCGCCGACGGGACGCCCGACGAGGTGTTCTCCACGATGGGCGACGTGCTCGCCGAAGGCGGCTCATGGGTGCCGGGGCGTGCGATTCCGCATTTCCCGCCCAAGGAAGCCGCGTCGGAGGCTGCGTCGGAGACCGCATCGGAGGAGTCGGAGGAAGCCTCTCACGATGGCGTTGTCGGTGCCGGTGCTGCTGACGGTGAAGGTATCGGCGCCGCCGATATCGTCCTGTCCACCGAGGACCTGTCCTTCGGCCGCAACGGGGTGGCGCTGGGCGAGCATGTGAGCCTGAGCTTCCGTCGCGGCCGGGTCTATGCGCTGATGGGGCCGAACGGCGCCGGCAAATCCACGCTGGCGCTCACCTTGGCCGGCCTGCTCAAACCGGTCGCCGGCCGGGTCCTCATCGCCCCGGAGCTTGCACCCCGCAAGGATCGTCGCGAGCCCTTCGCATGGAAGAGCCGTGAACTGCTCGGTCGCATCGGCATGGTCTTCCAGGAGCCCGAGCACCAGTTCGCCGCCAACACCGTGCGCGACGAGGTGGCCATCGGACCGAAATCCATGGGCAAAAGCGCCGACGAGGCCTATGCGATAGCGGATCGGCTGCTCGAACGGCTGCGACTGTCCCGATTCGCCCAGGGCAACCCGTACACGCTGTCCGGCGGTGAGAAGCGCAGGCTTTCGGTCGCCTCCATGCTGGCGGCGGCGCCTCGCGTGCTGGTCATGGATGAGCCGACGTTCGGACAGGATTTCCGTACCTGGAGCCAGATGGTGGAGCTCATCGCCGGCATCCGCGACCAAGGCTGCACGGTGATCATGGTGACGCATGACGAGCCGTTGGTGGAATCGCTGGGTGCGATTCCGGTGCGTTTCGCCGTCACGCCCACTGATGCCCGGAATGACTCCGGTGACTCCGGTGCTGGTGTCTCATCGCAGGAAAGGAATGCATGATGAGCGTGCTGCAGGATTCCTCCATGTCCGTTGTCGTCACGCCGCCCGACCAGCGCCACGAGCCGGTTCAGCCGGCCTCCCAGTCATGGCTGATCGCGCGTCTGAACCCGGTCAGCCGTTTCATCTGCCCATTCGTGATGAGTCTGCCGCTGTTCACCACGCTCGACGTGGTCTCCGCGTCCATCCAGTTCGCGGTGGTGATGCTGGTGCTGTGGGTCACCGGCATCAATCCGCTGGTGGTGTTCCGTCGGACGTGGCCGGTGTGGATCGGCGCGGTCGGTGGTTTCATCACCATCGTGCTGTACGGCCGCACCAGCGGAACCGTGTACTTCTCATGGGCCGCCATCGTCGTGAGCGAAGGCTCCCTGTATCTGGCGACGGCCACGTTCCTGCGCGTGGCGGCGATCGCGGTCCCCAGCGTGATGTTCATGCTGGGCCTCGATCCCACCGATCTGGCGGACGGTCTGGTGCAGATACTGCGCTTGCCGTCGCGTTTCGTGTACGGCGCCCTGGCCGGCATGCGCATGTTCACGCTGCTGCAGGAGGATTGGCGTGCGCTCGGCCTGTCACGCCGTTCCCGCGGTCTGGGCGACGGCAATGCATTCGTTCGCATGTTCGCCCAGGCGTTCGGCCTGCTGGTCCTGTCGATCCGCAGGGCGACGAAGCTCGCCACCGCGATGGAGGCCCGGGGCTTCGGCGGCTCCACCGAACGCAGCCAGGCGCGTGTCTCGCGGCTGCACACCATCGACTGGGTCTCCTACGTGGTCAGCTTGGTGATTCCTCTGGCGGCCGTCACCATTGCCGTGGTCACCGGCAACTGGCATTCGCCCCTCCGCGGCGCCTGAGCCGCGCGCCATTGTCGCGAACAAGTCGGTTGCCCAACGATTGTGTCCGGGCCCACCGCCGATACGGATGTGCGGTAGGGTAGGGCGTATGCCCATCAATGCCCAGATTCTTGACAATCCGAAATCCGACCGGGTGCGCCGCGTCGCGGACCTCGCGCGCGCCAAAGGACGCGAGCGCTCCGGACGGTTCCTCATCGAAGGGCCGCAGTCGGTACGCGAGGCCGTCACCTGGCGGCCCGACGTGGTACAGGACCTGTACGTCGAGGTCGCGCAGGCGCTCGACCATCCGCGTATCGCATCCTCCACGCTGGAGAAGATCGTCGACACATCGCAGGACGCCACCATCTACGTCCACCGCTGCACCGGCGAGGTGATCCGCCGCATCAGCTCCGACGCGCAGGGCATCGTGGCGGTGGGCAACGCCAACGCGATACGTTGGAGCGTGGAGGACGTGGATCTCGGCGGAGCCCCGCAGGTGGCGGCCTTCTGGCAGGTGCGCGACCCGGGCAACGCCGGCACAGTGATTCGCGCCGCGGACGCCGCCGGATGCGACGCCGTGGTGTTCGTGGACGACTGCGTGGACATGCTCAACCCCAAGGTCATCCGTTCCACCGTCGGCTCGCTGTTCCATCTGCCGGTGCTGACGATGGGCACCGAGGAGTTCTTCGCTTGGACGGCCGCCCAGCATATGGACGTATGGGCCGCCGATGTGTACGGCATCCCCGGGCGTGAGCCGGAAAGCCTGCCGTCGGTGCTCGCCGACCCGGATGCCGCAGGACGACCCAAGACCGTGCTGTTCGGCAACGAGGCGCGTGGGCTTGAGCCCGGGATCCTCGCCCGCTGCGGCCGTATCGTCTCCATCCCGCTGTACGGCAAAGCCGAATCGCTCAACCTCGCCACCTCGGCCGCGGTGATGCTGATGAGCCTGGCTATGTCGCGTCATATTGAAACAATGTGAGTTTGGAAAAAACTCTGTAAAACGCTGAGCAATCATCGGACGAAAGGGTTCTCGTGGCAGAACAACTGGTGTTCGACGCCGACCAGGTGACCGCAGCGGTCGCCGAGGGCATCGAGAAAATCCAAGGTGCCTCCAATCTGGAGGAACTTAAGGCCATCAAGACACAGTACGCAGGCGCCGATTCGGCGATGACCCAGGCCAGCAAGGCCATCGGTTCCCTGCCCGCAGACCAGAAGAAGGAAGCCGGCAAGCTCATGGGCAAGCTTCGCGCCGACTTCGGCCGCGCGTACGGTCCCAAGGAGATCGAGCTCAAGGAAGCCGCCGAGAAGGCCGCGCTGGCCGCCGAAACCGTGGACATGACGCTGCCGGTCAACCGCAAGCCGCTGGGCGCGCGTCACCCGCTGCCCAAGCTGATGGAGGACGTCGAGGACTTCTTCATCTCCATGGGCTGGCAGATCTCCTCCGGCCCCGAAGTGGAGGCGGAGTGGTACAACTTCGATTCCCTGAACTTCGGCCCGGACCACCCGGCGCGTCAGATGCAGGATACCTTCTACGTCAAGGGCAATCAGGCCAAGGACGCGGCCGGCTTCGTCGGCTCCAACATGGTCGTGCGCACGCAGACCTCCTCCGATCAGGTCCGCGCGCTGCTCACCCGCGGCGTGCCGCTGTACATCGCCAGCCCGGGCCGCGTGTTCCGCACCGACGAGCTGGACGCCACCCATACCCCGGTGTTCCACCAGTGCGAGGCCCTCGCCGTGGACAAGCACCTGACCATGGCCGACCTCAAGGGCGTGCTGGACAAGCTCGCCGTGGCCATGTTCGGCCCCGAGGCCAAGACCCGTCTGCGCCCGAGCTACTTCCCGTTCACCGAACCGAGCGCCGAGCTCGACCTGTGGTTCCCGGACAAGAAGGGCGGCCCCGGCTGGCTCGAATGGGGCGGCTGCGGCATGGTGAACCCGAACGTCCTGAAGTCCGCCGGCATCGACCCGGAGGTCTACACCGGCTTCGCATTCGGCGTGGGCATGGAGCGCACGCTCCTGCTGCGCAGCGACATCAACGATATGCATGACCTGGTCGAAGGCGACGTCCGTTTCGCCGAACAGTTTGTGATGGGGGAGTGAGTTACCCATGCCTATGATCGATATCGATTGGCTCAAGGACCATGTCGAGGTTCCCGAAGGCCTGACCTACGAACAGCTTGCCAAGGACCTCGTCAAGGTGGGCCTTGAGGAGGAGGAGATCCACTCCTCCCAGGTGACCGGCCCGATCGTGGTGGGCTACGTCGTGGACGCCACCCCCGAACCGCAGAAGAACGGCAAGGTCATCAACTGGTGCCACGTCGACGTCGGCCCCGAATACAACGAGACCGACGAGAACGGCAACAAGGTGCCGCGCGGCATCATCTGCGGCGCCCCGAACATGGCCGCCGGCGAGAAGGTCGTCGTGACCCTGCCTGGTGCCGTGCTGCCCGGCGACTTCAAGATCGAGCCGCGCAAGACCTACGGCCACATCTCCAACGGCATGTGCGCCTCCGAGCGCGAGCTGGGTCTGGGCGACAACCACGACGGCATCATCCTGCTGCGCAACTACGGCTTCTCCAAGGCCGAGTACGACGCGCTGAAGCCCGGCCAGGACGCCATGCACCTGCTGCATCTCGACCAGCCGCTGCTGGAGATCAACATCACCCCGGACCGCGGCTACACGCTGTCCTACCGTGGCGTGGCACGCGAATACCACCACTCCACCGGCCAGCCGTACACCGATCCGGCGATCGCCCTCAGCGAGAAGGCACCGGACACGGCCGGCTACGAGCCCGGCACCAAGGTGGACATCGACGTTGAGATCGACGACCAGAACCCGATCCACGGCGTGCCCGGCTGCGACCGCTACTACGCCCGCGTGGTGCGCAACTTCGACCCGTCCGCGCACACGCCCAACTGGATGCGCCGCCGCCTGACCCGCGCCGGCATGCGTTCGCTGTCGCTCGCCGTGGACGTGACCAACTACGTGATGCTCGATTTGGGCCAGCCGATGCACGCCTACGACCTCGACAAGCTCGAGGGTCCGATTGTCGTGCGCCGCGCCCGTGAAGGCGAGAAGCTCACCACGCTCGACGGCAAGAACCACGACCTGAGCGTCGAGGACCTGCTCATCACCGATTCCCCGAACGGCGAGAAGGGCTCCCGCATCATCGGCATCGCCGGCGTCATGGGTGGCATGTACGGCGAGGTGACCGCCGAGACCAAGAACATCCTGCTGGAGGCCGCGCACTTCGATCAGGTGACCATCGCTCGTTCGGCCCGCCGTCACAAGATCCCCTCCGAGGCGTCCCGCCGCTTCGAACGCGGCGTCGACACCGCGCTGCAGCCGGCCGCCGCCGAAATGGCCGCCGAGCTGCTGGCCCGCTACGGCAATGGCGAGCCCAGCGACTTCCCGAATGACCTCAACCGCACGCCGCGTCCGAAGACCATCCATTTCAAGGCCTCCGAGGTGGCTCGCGTGGCCGGTCTCGACGTGGACATCAACCGCATCTCCGACATCCTTACCGACATCGGCTGCACTGTGGCCGGCGGCGGTAACGGCGAGTTCTCCGTCACTGCACCGACCTGGCGTCCGGACCTTAACGAGCCGTGCGATCTGGTCGAGGAGATTGCCCGTCTGGTCGGCTACGACCAGATTCCGGTCACCGTGCCTCCGGCCCCGGTCGAGGGCCGTGTGGGCCTGACCCCGGACCAGCTGCGTCGCCGTCGCATCGCCGACGAGCTTGCCGAGTACGGCATGGTCGAGGCGCTGAGCTACCCGTTCGTGGGTGACGAGGACTACAAGGCCTTCGGCTACGACCCCGAGGCCACCAAGCAGGTGAGCGTCGAGATCGCCAACCCGCTCTACGGCGATCGGCCGTTCCTGCGCCGCGAGATCCTGCCCACGCTGGCCACCACCGTGCAGCGCAACATCCGTCGCGGCATTGAGAACGTCTCCCTGTACGAGCTCGGTCATGTGTACCTGTGGGACCCGAACGCCCCGGTCATCCCCGCCCTTCCGGGCGGCGTGCGTCCGAGCGAGGAGCAGCTCGCCGCGCTTGACGCCGGTCTGCCGGATCAGCCCGACCATGTGGCCGGCATCCTGACCGGACTCGCCGAGGACGAAGGCTGGCTGGGCGGCAAGCGCTCGGTCGACTGGTCCGACGCCGTGGAGGCCGTGCGTCGCATCGCCGACCGTATCGGCGCCGTCATCGAACTCGACCAGCCGGCCGCGCAGAACGTGCCCGCACAGTGGCATCCCGGCCGTGCCGCCCGCGTGATGGTGGGCGACCTGTTCGTGGGCTGGGTCGGCGAGCTGCACCCGCGCGTCAACGAGGCATTGGGCTTCCCGGCCCACTCGGCCGCGTTCGAGCTCAACCTCACCGCGCTGTTCGGCACGCTGAGCGGCAAGCCCGTGCAGGCCAAGCCGATTTCCACGTTCCCGCCCGTCAAGCAGGATCTGGCCTTCACCGTGGACTCCACCGTGACCGCCGCCCAGCTTGAGGCCGTGGTACGCGAGGCGGCCGGCGCCAACCTCGAATCCATCGAGCTGTTCGACGTCTTCACCGGCGAGCAGGTGGGCGAGGGCAAGAAGTCCCTGGCCTACGCCGTGGTGTTCCGCTCCCCGGACAAGACCCTGTCCGCCGAGGACAGCGACGCCATCCGTCAGGCCATCGTGGCCAAGGCCGCCGAAATCGGCGCCCAGCTGCGTGCCTGACACAACGACCATCAAGGAGCGCCATGAGCCAACCGGAGCAGCACAACGAACCGGAATACGGTCAGTATCAGCAGCCTGAGTACGGTGCGATGCGGAGCAAGTACGGACCGGACTACAATCCGTACCTCTATGGCGCTCCCGAACCCGACAAGCCCAAGTCGGATTCCGTGAATGGTAATGCGGATGCCGCTGCAGGGGCGACCTCACCGTTCGCTTGGCCGCAGGGCCCACAGGGCAACCAGCAGGCTGGCGGTCAGGGCCAGTTCGGCTGGCCGGGTACCGGATTCGGGTCCGGGCAGCCGGGTGGGCAACAGCCCGGTCAGCAGGGGCAGTCGGGCCAGTCCAGCTGGCAGCCCAATGGATCCCAGCAGGCCGGCCCCGGATACTATCCGGGCGGCTATCCCGGCATGCAGGGGCAGCCGTATCCGCCGCAGGGCCAGCCCGGCGGCGGGCAGGGGCCCCAGGGCAACCGTCCGCCGCGCTTTTACAACGGCGTCAATCTGGACGATCCCTCCCAGAACCCGTTGTACGGGCACTGGGACTCCTATGCGATCATCGCGTTCGTGCTCGCGTTGTTCTTCCCGGTCCCCGTGCTCTCCGCGTTCATGGGTGTCGTGGCCATGTGGCGCACCCGCACCTTCCATATGAAGGGCTTCGGTCTTGCGGTGGCCGCAGTGGTGATCAACGTGCTGTACACCATCGCGGTCATCTGGATGGCCATGAACGGCGTCGACGCCTCGACGCTGTATCAGGAGGCGTTGCAGCAGCTTATGGGCAACGGTTCCGGCGGCTCCGGCTCGACCGGCGACTCATCGCTGTCCGCCTGAGACGCCGTGCGACCGGGGCTTGCCGCCGATTCGGCCCGGTCGGGGCCGGGCTTGTCTGGTCTGTCCGGTCTGCGATGTCGCGCATGGGGTGTTTCACATATCAACACACCGCAGTGCATAAATATGCATGAGTTTGCATAATCGCGTATACTCGTCCGAGACACCTTAATGGAAAAGAGATGAGTATGGCGAAATATACAGTGGCCGTGGCCGGGGCCACAGGCTATGCCGGTGGCGAGGCGCTGCGCATTCTGGCGGCGCATCCCGACTTCGAGGTCACCTGCGTGGCCGGCCATTCCTCGGTGGGGGATTCCATGGCCAAGCACATGCCCCACATTCCCCAATTGGCCGAACTGGTCGTTGAGGACACCACGCCCGAAGTGCTCAACGGCCATGATGTCATCATCCTGGCCCTGCCGCACGGCGCATCCGGCAAGCTGGCCGCCCAACTCGATCCGGACGCGGTCGTCGTCGATCTGGGCGCCGACCACCGCCTCGAGGAGCGTCAGGCGTGGGACGAGTTCTATGGTGGCGACTTCTACGAGCACTGGACATACGGCATGCCCGAGCTCATCACCGGCAAAACCGCGAACGGCGAGTACATCCGCCAGCGCGAATCGCTGCCTGGCGTGAAGCGCATCGCGGGTCCCGGCTGCAATGTCACCGCTACCACGCTGGCCCTCCAGCCCGGCGTCGCCGAGGGGCTTGTGGAGCCCAGAAGCATCGTGGCCGACTTGGTTGTCGGCTATTCCGGCGCTGGCAAGAACCTCAAGCGCACCAACCTGCTCGCCGCCGAGGCATTGGGGTCCGCCTTGCCGTATTCGGTGGGTGGCACGCACCGGCATATTCCCGAAATCCTGCAGAACCTCGCGCACGCCGCCGGCAAGAGCGCCGCCGCGGCCAACGAATTCACGCTCGGTTTCACGCCGATTCTGGCACCCATGTCCCGCGGCATCCTAGCCACCGTCTCCGCAGTGATGACGGACAAGGCCCTCGCCATGAGTGACGAGGAGATCCGTGCCGTGTGGGCCAAGGCGTATGAAGGCCAGGACTTCATGGTGCTGCTGCCCGAAGGCATGCTGCCCGCCACCGGCAACATCGTCGGCTCCAACGCCGCGCATCTGCAGGTGGTCACCGACCGCCGATCCGAGCGTATCTACGCCTTCGCCGCCATCGACAATCTCAACCGTGGCACCGCCGGTCAGGCGGTCCAGTCCCTGAACATCGCACTCGGCCTGCCTGAGGATGCGGGCCTGACCAAGATTGGAGTCGCACCGTGAGCGTTACATTCGCACAAGGTTTCTCCGCCGCGGGCGTCGCGGCGGGCATTTCCGCCGTCGAAGGCAAGAAGGATCTGGCCCTGGTGGTCAACAACGGACCGCTGGACGCGGCCGCCGGCGTGTTCACCTCGAACCGTTTCTGCGCCGCCCCCGTGCAGTGGAGCCGCAAGGCTCTGGCGGATGGTCATATCAAGGCCGTCATCCTGAATTCGGGCGGGGCCAACGCCTGCACCGGCGAGGCCGGATACCAGCAGTCCGTCGCCACCGCCGAGACCGTGGCCTCGCTGGTCGGGGCCAAGGACCCGTCCGACGTGGCCGTCTGCTCGACCGGCCTCATCGGCGAGCTGTTGCCGCTTGACAACGTACTGGCAGGCGCGAAGACCGCATACGCCGCCTTGGCGAACACCGCCGAGGCCGGCGCAGACGCCTCGCAGGCCATTATGACCACCGACACCAAGCCGAAGACCGTCACTCTGACCGGCTCCAACGGCTGGAAGATCGGCGGCATGGTCAAGGGCTCGGGCATGATCGCCCCGCAGCTGGCCACCATGCTGTGCGTCATCACCACGGACGCCGTGGTCAGCGGCGGCCAGATGCAGGCCGCGCTGAACCAGGCGGCCGAGCATTCGTTCAACCGCATCGACGTGGACGGCTGCATGTCCACGAACGACACGGTGCTGCTGCTCGCCTCCGGCGCCTCCGGCGTCGAACCGGACAAGGACGAGTTCAACCGGCTCGTGCGTGAGGCCTGCTCTTCGCTGGCTCGTCAGATTATCGGCGACGGCGAGGGCGCATCCCACGACATCCGCATCACCGTGACCGGCGCGACCACCGAGGACGCGGCCCTGGCGTGCGGGCGTGCGGTGGCGGCCTCGAACCTGCTCAAGTGCGCCATCTCCGGCAACGATCCGAACTGGGGCCGTATCGTGAGCTCTTTGGGCACGGTCCCCGAGAGCGTGGCACCCTACGATTCGGACAAGGTGACCGTGGACGTCAACGGTGTGCGCATCTGCGAGAATGGCGGTGCCGGACGCGACCGCAGCGAGGTGGACATGACCCCGCGCGAGGTCCATATCGACATCGACCTGAACGCAGGCGACGCCGAGGCCACAGTCTGGACCGACGACCTGACCCACGAGTACGTACATATCAACGCCGACTACGAAAGCTGATTCCACGGGAGCTGACGGGTTTTGGCGCCGGTGTGTGTTGGTAGACACGCTCAAGGCCGTTCGAGCTAGGCCTATGGTCTTGCAACGTGCGTTGGCACCGAAACCCGTTCCCTCCGCGGGAATGAAAGATGAGGAATAACTAAGGAATGGCTACTGAACTGAAGGGACCCGGGTTCCACTTCGACGTGCATACCGATCTGCGCGCCGATCAGAAGGCCGAGGTGCTCATCGAGGCGCTGCCGTGGCTTGAGGAGTTCGCCGGCCAGCGCATCGTGGTCAAATACGGCGGCAACGCCATGATCGACGAACATCTGAAGGCGTGCTTCGCCGAGGATATGGTGTTCCTGCGTCAGGTGGGTCTGCACCCGATCGTCGTGCACGGCGGCGGACCGCAGATCTCCCATATGCTCAAAGCGCTCGGCATCAAGTCCGAGTTCAAGGGTGGCCTGCGGGTCACCACGCCCGAGGCCATGGATGTGGTGCGCATGGTACTCACCGGCAAGGTCTCGCGCGAGTTGGTGGGCCTCATCAACGCCCACGGCCCGATGGCGGTCGGCCTGTCCGGCGAGGACGGCGGACTGTTCTCCGCCATGAAGCGTCGGCCCGTCATCGACGGCGAACCCACGGACATCGGTCTGGTGGGCGACGTGGTCTCCGTGGACGCCTCCGCCGTGGAGGATCTGGTGGCGGCCGGGCGCATCCCGGTCGTCTCCTCCGTGGCGCCGAACGAGGAGGATGCCACGCAGGTACTCAATGTGAACGCCGATTCCGCGGCCGCGGCCCTCGCCGCCGCAGTGGGCGCCCACAAGCTGGTGATTCTGACCGACGTGGACGGCCTGTACGCCGATTGGCCGGACAAGAACTCGCTGATCGGCCGCATCGGCGTCGAGACGCTGCGCGACATGCTGCCTGATCTGGAATCCGGCATGCGTCCGAAAATGGAGGCATGCGTGCGTGCCATCGACGGCGGCGTGCCCCAGGCCCACATCATCGACGGCCGCAAACCGCATTCGATCCTGAACGAGATATTCACCTCCGCAGGCATCGGCACCATGGTCGTGCCCGAGGAGGGACTGGAGATGAGGAGCTCCTATGGCTGCTGAAACCACAGAACACAAGGAAACCCTGGGCGCCGAGGACAGCAGGTGGCTGGGGGAGTACGCCCAGGTCCACATGAACGTGTTCGGCACGCCCCTTCGCGTGATGGACCACGGCAAGGGTGCGCACGTCTGGGACGTCGACGGCAACGAATACCTCGACTTCCTTGCCGGCATCGCCGTGAACTCGCTCGGCTACGCACACCCGAAGTGGGTCGAGGCCGTCGCCGCGCAGGCCGGACGCATGGCGCACATCAGCAACTACTTCGCCTCCGAGCCGCAGATCGAGCTGGCCGCCAAGCTGGTCAAGCTCGCCGGCGCCCCCGAAGGCTCCAAAGTGTACTTCGGCAATTCCGGTGCCGAAGGCAACGAGGCGGCGCTGAAGCTTGCCAAGCTGTATGGCCGCACCCTCCCGGGCGCGCTGCCGTCGGTCGGCGGCAAGCCGGCCCGTATCCTCGCCATGACCCACGGCTTCCACGGTCGTACGATGGGCGCGCTGTCCGCCACTTGGAAGCCCGGCATCCGCAAGCCCTACGACCCGCTGGTGCCGAACATCGAATTCGTGCGCGCCGGCGACAAGCTGGCCCTGCACGACGCCTTCGCCCAGACGGGTCTCGGCAGGTACGGCAAAGGCCCGGTGGCTGCGGTGATTCTGGAGCTCATCCAGGGTGAGGCCGGTGTGCGGCCGCTCGGCGCCGACTATGTCAAGTTCGTACGTGAACTGTGCGACATCAACCACGCGCTGCTCATCATCGACGAAGTGCAGACCGGCATCGGCCGCACCGGCAAGTGGTTCGCGTTCCAGCGCGAGGACCTGTCCGGCGGCGTCACCCCTGACATGGTTACCTTCGCCAAGGGCGTGGCCGGCGGCTTCCCGATGGGCGGCATGATCGCCTTCGGCGCCAAGCTCTCCGCGCTATTCACCCCCGGCTCGCACGGCTCCACCTTCGCCGGCAATCCACTGGGCGCGGCCGCGGCGCTCGCCACGCTCGGCGTGATCGAGGACGAGCATCTCGTCGAGAACGCCGAGGAGCGCGGTCGCCAGCTGCGCGAGGGCATCATGGCCACCGGCAATCCGCTGTATGTGGACGTGCGCGGTCGCGGTCTGCTGGACGCCGTGGAACTCAAGCACCCGTGCGCCCACGCCGTGATGAACCACTGCCTCGAACATGGGCTCATCGTCAACGCGGTGGCCCCCGACGCGCTGCGCTTCGCCCCGCCGCTCATCGTCACCGCCGATGACGTGGACAAGGCCATCGCCATCCTCAAGTCCGTTCCGACCGACCTTCCCAACGACTGATGTATCCGTGGTTCCTCGTTTTCGAGAGACCACGGATACGTCGGGGCATCCCGTCTCGTCCCCGGTTTACATGAGGGAACGGCGTCACTGATGATCGGAAGCGCACCGCAATACGTATCACAACAAAGGAGATCACCATGACCCCAGAACTGCGCCACATGCTGCGCGATGACGACCTCGACCACGAGGAGCAGAAGCAGGTTCTCGAGCTCGCCATCAAATTCCACAAGGACCGCTTCTATCGGCAGCCGTTCGCCGGCCCGCAGGCCGTGGCCGTGCTGTTCGACAAGCCGTCCACCCGCACTCGCTCCAGCTTCTCCATCGGCGTGGCCGAGCTCGGTGGTTATCCGTTGGTCATCGACAAGTCCGGCTCCCAGCTGGGCCGTGGCGAACCGGTGGCGGACACCGCCCGTGTGCTCGACCGCATGGCCTACGGCGTGGTCTGGCGCACCTTCGGCCAGGACCGCGTCGAGGAGATGGCCAAGTACAGCACCCACCCGGTGGTCAACGCCCTGACCGACGACTTCCACCCGTGCCAGATCCTCGCCGACTTCCAGACGATTGCGGAGCACCGCGGCGGTGTGGACAACCTCAAGAACCAGACCATCGCCTACGTGGGTGACGCGGCCAACAACATGTCCAACTCCTACCTGCTCGGCGGTGCCGTGGCCGGCATGAACGTGCGCGTGGCCGGTCCCTACGGCTACCTGCCCCGTCCGGACATCGTGGCCGACGCCGAACGCATCGCCCGCGAGAACGGCGGCTCCATTCTGGTGACCACCGATGCCAAGGAGGCCGTCAAGGACGCCGATTGCGTCTTCACCGACACTTGGGTCTCCATGGGCGAGGAAGCGGAATACGCCATCCGTTCCAAGCCGTTCTGGGATTATCAGGTCAACGCCGAGCTGATGGCGCTGGCCAAGCCGGATGCCCTGTTCCAGCACTGCCTGCCCGCCTACCGCGGCAAGGAGGTTACGCCGGAGGTGATCGACGGACCGCAGTCCGTGGTCTGGGACGAGGCCGAGAACCGACTGCACGCGCAAAAGGCGTTGCTGACCTGGCTGACCGGCAAGGCCCGCGGCGACGAAAGCCTGCTGGCATGACCGCTCGCATGAGCGAGAACCATGAGAACCAGCCGTCGCTGCAGCGTCCGGCCACGAGGGCCGCTCGGCTGAGCGCCATCGAACAGGCGCTGGCCACGCATATCATCACCTCGCAGTCGCAGCTGTCTCGGATTCTGCTCGACGAGGGCATCGTGGTGACCCAGGCTACGCTCAGCCGTGATCTGGATGAGATGCACGCGGTCAAGACGCGTCTGCGCGACGGTACGGTCGCCTACACCGTGGACCGGTCGCAAACCGCCTCGGAGGGCGGTGAGGATGTGGGACAGCGCGGCGAGGCACAAATGTCGCGCGTGCTGTCCGGGCTGGTGACCTCGGTGGCCGCGGCCCGCAATCTCGTGGTGGTGCACACGCCGTCCGGCGCGGCGCAGTATGTGGCGTCGGTCATCGACCGCCAGCCGCTGGACGGCGTGCTGGGCACCATCGCCGGCGACGATACGGTCATGGCGATTTGCGCCGACGATGCCGCCGCCGTCGCCCGTCGTGACTGGTTGCTCGCCCTCGCCTCCAAGTAACCGCCGCGGCTACTTCAGACGAGGAAGCCCTGCTGGATAGGCGGATGCGGTCTGCCGGTCCGTGCGAGGGCGAATGCGCCGCATGCGTAAACGCTACAATTGACGAATACCTGTTTTGCTCCTCTCGGCATCTCACATCCCAACACGCTTATGCATAAATATGCATAGGTCTGTATATACTTTCAACCAGTTTGTTTTTTGACTCCAGAAAGGGAATCCATGGCAGATAACAAGCGCATTGTTCTGGCCTATTCCGGTGGTCTCGACACCTCCGTCGCCATCTCGTATCTCAAGGAACGCACCGGCAAGGACGTCGTGGCCGTGTCTCTCGACGTCGGCCAGGGCGGCGAGAGCCTCGAGACCATCAAGCAGCGCGCGCTCGCCTGTGGTGCTGTCGAGTCCTACGTGGTCGACGCCCGTGACGAGTTCGCCAACGAGTACTGCATGAAGGCCCTCAAGGCCAACGCCATGTACGAGGGTGTCTATCCGCTGGTCTCCGCCATCTCCCGTCCGCTCATCTCCAAGCACCTCGTGCGCGCCGCCCACCAGTTCGGCGCCGACACCATCTCCCACGGCTGCACCGGCAAGGGCAACGATCAGGTCCGTTTCGAGGTGTCCATCGCCTCCATCGACCCGACGCTGAAGGCCATCAGCCCGATTCGCGACCTCTCCCTCACGCGTGACGTGGAGATCGCGTTCGCCAAGGAGCACAAGCTGCCGATCACCCAGACCGAGAAGTCCCCGTACTCCATTGATCAGAACGTGTGGGGCCGCGCCATCGAGACCGGCTTCCTCGAGGACCCGTGGAACGGCCCGACCAAGGACTGCTACTCCTACACCGACGATCCGGCCTTCCCGCCGGTCGAGGACGAGGTGACCATCGAGTTCAAGCAGGGCATCCCGGTCAAGATCGACGGCCGCGACGTCACCCCGCTGCAGGCCATCGAGGAGATGAACCGTCGCGCCGGCGCCCAGGGCATCGGCCGCATCGACCTCATCGAGGATCGTCTGGTGGGCATCAAGTCCCGCGAGCTGTACGAGGCCCCGGGTGCCGTGGCCCTGATCACCGCGCATCAGGAGCTCGAGAACTGCTGCCTCGAGCGTGAGCAGCACCGTATCAAGCGTGACATCGACAAGCGTTGGGGCGAGCTGGTCTACGATGCGCAGTGGTTCTCCCCGGCCACCCAGTCGCTCAACGCCTTCATCGAGGACACCCAGAAGTACGTCTCCGGCGAGATCCGCATGATCCTGCACGGCGGCCGCGCCGTCGTCACCGGTCGTCGATCCGACGCCTCGCTGTACGACTACAAGCTGGCCACCTACGATTCCGGCGACACCTTCGACCAGAAGTCCTCCAACGGCTTCATCGACATCTACGGTCTGCCGTCCCGCGTAGCCGCTGCCCGCGACGTCAAGTTCGGCAACGGCATCGAAGTGCCGACCAACACCGTGGAGTAGGTTCCGACTCAATCCGATTCCAAGTCGATGTGGCAATCTGCATGCCGCAACGCCATATTGAACTCTCCTCAGCAATGAGGGGAGTTTTTGTTATGGGCGTGTGGCCTTTCCGCGTAAGCGAGTTCTGGTGTGTCGCGTGCGAAGTTCGTTGATTGTATCGTTGGCTCCCCTTGTCAGGGGAGCTGTCCCGGCGGGACTGAGGGGTAGTTGGATTCGCCATCGAATTTCTGATGCAGATTCTCGGTAGAAATAGCCTCCGGGCGCGTGATATGACGGAAATACGCAAAATTATTATAGAAGATATAGAACAAATAGTATGATTGGTGTGAGAGAGGAGAGGCTGTGATTATCGAGGTCGACCAGCGAAGCGATGTACCGATCTATGAGCAACTGCATCTCCAAATCATCGCTGCGATAGCCAACGATGAACTTGTCCCGGGCGACCAGCTGCCTTCGGTCCGTTCGCTGGCTGTGGATCTGGGTATCAACCTGCACACGGTGAACAAGGCCTATGCGTTGCTGAGGGATGAGGGTTACATCGTGATGCGACGCGGGTCGGGCGCGCTTGTCGCCGATTGGCGTGATGGCTCAGGCGAGGTGAACCTGGTGGCTGAAATGCAAGACAAGCAGATGAACGATGACTTGTATCGTCTGGCTTTGGCCTACAAGGCCCGTGGCGGAGCCGCGGCGGGGTTCCTTGATGCCGCAGAGCGTCAGTGCGGGCGCGCATATCGGAAATGCAACAGTTGAAAGGAGTGTTGTGATGGATAACATCAATACGATGACTGTGGCGACGAACATCATGCTGGGGCTGTTCTTTCTGTTGCTGGTATTGATGACCGCCAGTGTTTCGATGGTGCCATGGATCGCCGACCGGCATGTGGTGTTCGGAGTCAGTGTGCCGTTGTCCGCCCATACGGACAGACGCATTCGTGGATATAAAGCGATGTACGCGTGCAATATAGTGAGTTGTGGCATTATTGCCCTGCTTATCGATGCGATGATTTGGCGTAATTTCGGCATGGCCGGTGCACTCTGGGCGTTGTTCATCAGTTCGCTGGTGATTGCGGCAATGGGGTTTATCGCGCAGCAGAGGTATCGGCGTCTTACGCTTGAGCTCAAGAAGGAGCGCGGCTGGACCGCGACCGGCGAGCGTCACTCCGCATTGATAGGGGAGCGGGATAATCCGGAGCCGTTGGGTCTCGCCTGGGAATCGCTGCATGTTGTAGCGATCGCCGTCACAATAGCGGTCGGCGTGCTTGGCTATGACCGTATGCCGGATCGGGTGGCGATGCATGCGAATGCAGCCGGACAGATCGATGGATGGGCGGACAAGAGTCCCATGTTGATCTGGTATCCGGTGATTGCGCAGGTGATGCTGGCCATGGTCATGATGGCAGGTCATGCGGCGATCATCTATGCCAAGCATCCTATCGACCCGGACCATCCCGCCGCCACAGGGTATGCATATGGCGTGTTCTCCCGCGTGTGGAGCATCTACATGCTGGTCATCGGACTGCTGACTGCCGGTGGCATCGGTATGGGCATACAGCTGTCTAACATAGGGGTGATCACGCTGGGGACGTTTGGCGTATTCGCCATGTTCATCGCCGTGGCGGCACTGTTGGGCGCACTGGTGATAGGCCTGTATTACGGGCAGAACGGATCCCATGAATATGCGGAGCGCCGTTCGGTGACTATGGGTCGTGGCGGCGAGGATGCTGCAACCGATGGCGATAAGTCGATGCCGTATGATGACGACCGCTACTGGGTGGCGGGAGTGTTCTACGTCAATCGCGACGACCCCGCTGTCATGGTGCCCAAGCGTTTCGGCGTCGGATGGACGGTCAACTTCGCCCGCCCGTCGGTGATCATCGTGTCTGTGGTCCTCATTGCGGTTTGCATCGGTTCTCTGGTGTTCGCGGTGATGTAGCCCAACGCTGATACTCTGACAGACAGTCGCAAACCATATGAATGCATGTGAAGTGCACTATCATGCACGCACGCGCATTTTCCGGGATATCGCATGACGCGCAGGAACGCGAAGGAGTAACGCATGACCGAATCCAACCAGCAGTCCGAACACCTCGCCCTGTGGGGCGGCCGATTCACGTCCGGCCCCTCGCCCGAGCTGGCCCGTCTGTCCAAGTCCACGCAGTTCGACTGGCGCCTGGCGGACGACGACATCGCCGGCTCCCGCGCCCACGCCCGCGCACTCGGCCGCGCCGGACTCCTGACCGACGACGAGCTCAAGCGCATGGAGGATGCGCTCGACACCCTGCAGCGCCGGGTGGACGATGGCTCCTTCGCCCCCATCGAGGACGATGAGGACGAGGCCACCGCGCTCGAACGCGGCCTCATCGACATCGCCGGCGACGAGCTCGGCGGCAAGCTCAGGGCCGGCCGTTCCCGCAACGACCAGATCGCCTGCCTGATCCGCATGTGGCTGCGCCGTCACTCCCGCGTGATTGCCGGGCTGCTGCTCGATCTCGTCAACGCCCTCATCGAACAGGCCGAGAAGGCCGGCCACACCGTGATGCCGGGCCGCACCCACATGCAGCACGCCCAGCCCGTGCTGCTCGCCCATCAGCTCATGGCCCACGCATGGCCGCTCATCCGCGACGTGCAGCGCCTCATCGACTGGGACAAGCGCATCAACGCCTCCCCGTATGGCTCCGGCGCGCTCGCCGGCAACACGTTGGGCCTCGACCCGGAGGCCGTGGCCCGCGAGCTCGGCTTCTCCCGTGTGACCGACAACTCCATCGACGGCACCGCCTCCCGTGATTTGGTGGCCGAATTCGCGTTCATCGCCGCCATGACCGGTGTGGATATCTCCCGTCTCTCGGAGGAGATCATCATCTGGAACACGCAGGAGTTCGCCTTCGTCAAGCTGGACGACGCTTACTCCACCGGCTCCTCGATCATGCCGCAGAAGAAGAACCCGGACATCGCCGAGCTGGCACGTGGCAAGTCCGGCCGTCTCATCGGCGACCTGACCGGCCTTATGACCACGCTCAAGGGCCTGCCCACCGCCTACGCCCGCGACCTGCAGGAGGACAAGGAGGCGGTGTTCGATCAGGTCGACACGCTCGAGGTGCTGCTGCCCGCCTTCACCGGCATGGTCCGTACCATGCGTTTCGATGCTGACCGTCTTGAGGCCGAGGCTCCGACCGGATTCGCGCTCGCCACCGATATCGCCGAATGGCTGGTCAAGAACGGGGTGCCGTTCCGCCACGCCCACGAGCTGTCCGGCGCGTGCGTCAAGCTCGCCGAAGGCCGCGGTCAGGAGCTGTGGGACCTGACGGACGAGGACTTCGTCGAGACGTTCTCCGCGTTCCTGCCCGCCGACAAGGCCCCGGGTGTGCGCGAGGTGCTGTCGAGCCACGGTTCGGTCAACTCTCGCAACGGCAAGGGCGGCACCGCCTACGGCCGTGTGCGCGAGCAGATCGTCGATGCCAAGGCCGAGGCGGAGGAGCTCAAGGTCTTCGCGGACTCGTCCTCGGATGGTTCCGCCTACAAGGCGCCCGGCACGTTCTAAGGTTCGCCGAGGCTCGCAAAGATTCGTAATACCCGCAGGCTCACCAAGGCCTCAGGTTCCTGGAGTTCCGGACTTTCCCCGCGCTTCCGGACTTGCCCGGGCCTTTTCGCGCACTTGCGGTCTCCCGAACGAACTTCCAATCCAGTCGGCTCCCTCTCCGTGAGGGGGCCGTTTTTCGTGTCGCACAGCCGGTTGTCATCGTGGACATCTACACTAGAGCGCAGTACGAACGGGAGCCGTAAGGCTGAGAGGAAGCGTGAAGCTTCGACCGGGGAACTTGACGCGGGTCATGCCGCCGTAAGGAATCGTCGTTTGGATTTGTCAGGGGATGCAGTCGAAGCTTCCAAGGACTCGCAGCGTTGCGACAGACCGCTCGTGGAGCACTATAACCAAGCTGTAGGGCTGATAGGCGCGGGTCTAGTCATCGCGGGATTCGTGAAGACGAAGGCGAGAGACGGACGCAGTGCATATCGGGCATACGGTCGCATGACTGGGTTCATGAATGGGCGCACCACTTAGGGTACGGTTCGTTTCGTGCGCCCTTTTTTAGTATTCGGAGGGATTATGCAGGTCAACGGCGAGCAGGTCACGCTTGACGCACCGGTCAGCGTGGCCGACTACCTCGAAGCGCACGGATTCCGTGCCGAACGGGTGGCCATCGAACTCAACGGCGAGATCATCCCGCGTGAGCGGCGTGCGGACGTCATGCTGGACGACCAGTGCGTCATGGAAATCGTTCAATTCGTCCAAGGTGGATGAATCCGGAACGGATGTAAGGAAAGGAAACCAATCATGAGCAACATCAATCCGGTCACTGAGGAATCCGTCGAGGCCACGCCGTTGCCGCCGCAGCCGAAGGTCGTCAATCCGGTGGGCACGGCCGCTCCCATGCTGCCGGTCGAGGATAAGCCGCTGAACCTCGGCGGCCATGAGTTCCAGTCGCGTTTCATTCTGGGTTCCGGCCGCTATGACCTGAACCTCATCAAGGCCACCGTCGAACACGCCGGCACGCAGATCGTCACCATGGCGCTGCGCCGTGCGCAGACCACCGAGAACAGCGTGCTCGATTACATTCCCGAAGGCATCACGCTGCTGCCGAACACCTCCGGCGCGCGCAACGCCGAAGAGGCCGTGCGCATCGCCCGTCTCGCACGCGAGGTGTGCCACACCGATTTCGTCAAGGTGGAGATCGAGCACGAGACCAAGTATCTGCTGCCGGACAACGCCGAAACCATCCGCGCCACCGAAATGCTGGCCAAGGAAGGATTCGTGGTCATGCCGTACATGTTCCCGGACCCTATCGCCGCACGTCAGCTCGAGGAGGCCGGCGCGGCAGCGGTCATGCCGCTCGGCTCGCTCATCGGCTCCAACATGGGCCTGCGCATGCGTGACTTCATCGAGATCATCATCGCCAACGCGCATGTGCCGGTGATCATCGACGCCGGCATCGGCCGACCGAGCCAGGCTTGCGATGCGATGGAGATGGGCGCGGACGCCGTCATGGCATACACCGCCGTGGCCTCCGCGGGCAACATCCCGCTGATGGCCGAGGCGTTCAAGAACGCCATCAACGCCGGCCGTGCAGCCTACCTGTCCGGTCTCGGCAAGGTGACCGAAGGCCAGGCCGTGCCGTCCAGCCCGACCACTGGATATCTGCACTGAAATTTGTATTGATATTTGGGATTGCTCCCTGCGGGTTGGCGATGGTTCCCCTCAGTCCGTCCGGCTCTCCTCAGTCCGCTTCGCGGCCAGCTCCCCTCAGGGAGGGGAGCCGAGTGGGGGGAATGACGTCGCGATTATCTCACGTAAGGGGAGGCGAGTGGGGGCTGGCGTTGCGGTTCTCTCGCTTGAGGGGAACGGGGGCTCGTCGCTTCGGCTTCCTTGCTTGGGGAGCCGGGATTTGGAGACAACATGGCATTATCGGATGAACAGCTTGAACGGTACTCCCGTCACCTCATCCTGAAGGGTGTGGGCGTAAAAGGGCAGAAGCGGCTGCTTGCCGCCAGCGTGCTCATCATCGGAGCGGGCGGACTCGGCTCGCCAGCAGCCCTGTATTTGGCGGCAGCGGGCGTGGGACGCATCGGACTCGTGGACGGCGATGTGGTCGATCTGAGTAACCTCCAGCGTCAGATCATCCACACCAACGCCGCGGTCGGCACCCCCAAGGTGGAATCAGCCGCGGCGGCCATCCGCGCGCTCAACCCGGACGTGACAGTCGAGACCCACCATGAACTGGTGGACGCCCGCAACATCGCCGCGCTGATCGAACCGTATGACCTGGTGATCGATGCCACCGACAACTTCGCGGCCAAATTCCTCATCAACGACGCCTGCGTGCTGGCCGGCAAGCCGTTCATCCACGCCGGCGTGGTCGGATTCGCCGGTCAGGTGATGGACGTGGTGCCCGGCGAGGGACCGTGCTACCGGTGCATCTTCCGTGATATGCCAGCGGCGGGCGAGATCCCGACCTGCAAGGAGGCCGGCGTGCTTGGCGCGGTGGTCGGCGTGATCGGCAGCCTTGAGGCCACCGAAGCCGCCAAACTCATCGTCGGCGTGGGGGAGCCGCTGGTGGGCCGCATGCTCACCGTCGACGCGTTGACAATGAACATCCGCCGTGTGCCGCTGCCCACGCATGTGCCGGACTGCCCGGTATGCGGTGATCACCCGACCATCACCACACTCGAGCCGGCCAACTACGTCCAGCCGGTCTGCGCCATCTGAACCGCGCCATCTGAACCATCGAACAGGACGACCGCGTAGGCTCGTCCGCACGGCCATCGGGAACGGCCATTTTTGGAAGGGGAAAACCATGACCATCACCTTGAAGCACGATCATGATGCCGACGACTACCGGCACATCGACGCGAATGAATTCGCACATCTTGACACATCCTCGGTCACGTTCTTGGATTTGCGCGCGCCGGATGAAGTGCTGGTGCACCCGATCGCCGGAGCGATCAACATCCCGTTCGAGAACATCGGACACATCGGCGATGCGCTGAGCGACATTCCGAAATCCAAGCCGGTGGTCGTCTTCTGCCGGGTGGGCGACTGGAGCACGCAGGTGTGCGAGATTCTGGCCGATCGCGGATACGATGCCGTCAATCTCGATGGCGGGTATGAGGCGTTGCGGGAAGCCGCCGCCGGGGAGTCCGGGGATGCTCGGGCCGAGAGCAATCCGTCCGAGAAGGGGCAGTCCGGCTCCGGCTCGTCGTCGCATGCGGCCGCTTCCGGTTCCGCGCCGGTCATGCCGCCCGTCGCACCGGTCACGTTGACCGCGCCCGTCTCATCCAAGGCCAAAACAGGCGACGGCACCGCATCGAGCGGAACCGCAACGCCGCAGCTGCTGCATGTGGATGCCAAGGGACTCAAATGCCCCGGACCGATTGTGGCCGTGGCCGATGCCCTGCGCGACCAGCCGGTCGGCACCCGCCTGAAGGCCGAGGCCACCGAGGACGCCTTCTGCTCGGACATCGCCGTATGGGCCGAACGCACCGGCAACCGTCTCATCGATCTTCGCCGGGACGACGAGGGCATCATCCACGTCGAGCTTGAGAAAACAGCCGCACAGCCTGCGGGGCGGTCTCTCGGCGCGAACCCGAGCGCGGCTGCGGTGCCGACTCCCGCTGACGCCGGCGGCGATGTGCTCCATGACAAGACCTTCGTGGTGTTCAGCGGCGATTTGGACAAGACCATCGCCGTGTTCATCATGGCCAACGGCGCCGCGGCGATGGGACGCAAGGTCACCATCTTCTTCACGTTCTGGGGGCTCAACATCCTGCGCCGCCCCAAGCGCGTACGCACGAACAAGAACCTCATCGAGCGCATGTTCGGCTTCATGATGCCGCGCGGCACCCGCAAACTCGGTCTGAGCCGCATGAACATGGGCGGCCTCGGTGCCGCGATGATCCGTTGGATCATGAAGTCCAAGAACGTGGCATCCCTTGAGGAGCTCATGCGCCAGGCCAAGGAGCATGGCGTGCGGCTGGTGGCCTGCCAGATGTCCATGGACATCATGGGCATCCGCAAGGAGGAGCTGATCGACGGCGTGGAACTTGGCGGTGTCAGCACGTTCCTCGGCTCCGGCGAGACCAGCGATATGAGCCTGTTCGTGTGAGCCCATCCGCGTGAGCCGCCCTGTTGCGGCGCCCGCCGACGTCTTCGCTCATCTCATCCCGGAGTATGAGGGCGGGCGGGCAAGGTTCTGCCATACAATCGGTCACGAAACGCCGGCGCCCGACCGTACATCGCCATGGACCCCGGCCCGCCGCGACGGCCCTGCACGGCCATCGCGCAAGATCCTTGATTCCGATGGGGAGGACGCAAACCGTGGGACATCTGCTCACCCGTACGCAGATTCAACGACTGGTCGCCAGACACGGCCGTGAAGTCATCGAGCACAGTCATATGGAAATCGAACGATGCTGCTACCAGCACGGCAACGTGACCACCTTCGCCCATTCCGTGCGTGTGGCGTGTCTGGCCGTCTGGATGGCCGATCGCGCGCACCTGTGGCATCGCGTGGACCTGCGCTCGCTCATCCGGGCGGCCCTGCTCCACGACTATTTCCTGTATGACTGGCACGACTGGGACAACGGCGAGCATCGCTGGCACGGCTTCACCCACGGTCACGCCGCCCTTGTCAATGCGCTTAGGGACTTCACGCTCAACGACATCGAGCGCGACAGCATCGAGAAGCACATGTTCCCGATGACCCCGGTGCCGCCCCGGTACATCGAGGGATATCTGGTGACGTTGGCGGACAAGCTGTCTGCCACACGCGAGACCCTCTCCCTCGGCCGGTTCCACAAGAAGGCGCTGCCTCCACGGGATCGATTGGCGCATATCCCCGGCCACGGACCGCTGACCCATGCCGGACAGACGCACCGCTCCTCCGCCGGAACCGAGGCCCGTTCGTGACGCTGGTACTGGAGCACCTGTTCCTGTGGTTCATCCTGTACAGCTTTGCCGGCTGGGTCTACGAGTCGATTCTCGTCTCCTGCCAGGAGCGCCGTCTTGTCAACAGGGGATTCCTCAACGGCCCGCTCTGCCCGATTTACGGCACCGGGGCGGTGGCCGGCATTGTGGTGCTCGGCAACGTGAAGCATCCGCTGGTGGTGTTCCTCGTCGCGATGGTCGGCGCCTCGATACTCGAATACGCCACCTCCTGGGCCATGGAACGGCTGTTCCACGCGCGCTGGTGGGATTATTCGCATTTCCGGTTCAATCTCAACGGGCGCATATGCCTGTTGGGCGCGGTAGTCTTCGGCCTTGGCGGCGTGGTGATCGTCGATGTGGTCCAGCCTCCGGTGGAGCGGGTCACCGACATGATTCCGGCGCAGGTGGTGCATGTGCTGGTCGCGGTGCTGGTGCTGCTGACCGTCCTCGACACGGTGGTCACCGTGGTGGGCATCGTGGACTTTGAGCAGAGCCTCGAACGGTTCAGGTCGGCCGTGTCCAAGTACGGCGGGGCGATGCGCGAGAAGGTGGAGGACGCGGTGTCCGGCGCCACGGATCTGGTCGCCGGTGCCACTGGCAAGGCGTCCGGCGTCGCCTCCGATATGGCCGCCAGCGTGATTGATGGCGCCTCCGGGAAGCTCGGCGGCGTGCCCAGTTCCGTGGGCCAGGCCGTGGGGCAGATGGGCCAGCGGGTCGGCGAGTCGTGGCAGAACGGCAAGGAGATGTCGGCCGAGTTCATGCTGCGCATCAAGGACACCGCCGATGCTGTGTTCAACCACCAGCAGCGCCGTATGATCGCCTCGTTCCCGCGCCTGAAGACCACCCGATACAACGAGACGCTGCAGCAGTTGCGCGAGACAATGGAGAAGCTGTACCGAGGACGGTGACCGCCGTGTGGCTGACGCGCCATTGCCGTGCCAATCGGGGCGCTCGGATGCCGCTCACCGGCCCCGGCCCCGGTCCGCTAGCCGGGCGACCCTGCCGGCTGCATACTGTCGCCGTGTTCTGCGAGACTTGGAGACGCTTGAAAATGGAGTAGAGCATGTCCAATCACACAATTCGATAGGGAGAGCGACCAGTTATGGCTCACGTCATCGACTTCAAAGAGGCAGGATTCGATACCCTGCTCGATGAACTGGAATGGCGCGGGTTGATCTCGCAGTCCACGGACCGCGATCGACTCGCACACGCACTGAACGACGAGCCGATCACCTATTATTGCGGTTTCGATCCCACCGCCGCCTCCCTGCACATCGGCAATCTGGTGCAGCTCATCAACATGCGTCACCTGCAGCTTGCGGGTCATCATCCGATCGCTCTGGTGGGCGGTGCCACCGGTCTGATCGGCGACCCGCGTCAGTCCGGCGAGCGCACGCTCAACCCGAAGGACGTGGTGGCCGGCTGGGCCGACCGTCTCAAGCGTCAGATCGGCGGCATCCTGGCCACCGACGGTGACAATCCGGTGCGTTTCGTGTCCAATTACGATTGGACCGCGCAGATGACCGTGATCGACTTCCTGCGCGACGTCGGCAAGAACTTCCGTCTGGGTACCATGCTCGCCAAGGACACGGTGGCCCGCCGCCTCAACTCGGAGGAGGGCATCTCCTTCACCGAGTTCAGCTACCAGGTGCTGCAGGGCAACGATTTCCTCCACCTGTATGACGAGTACCACTGCACGCTTGAGCTCGGCGGCTCCGACCAGTGGGGCAACCTCACCTCGGGTCTCGACCTCATCCACAAGGTGCGCGGCGTGGACGTCAACGTGTTCACCAGCCCGATCATCACGGATGCGAACGGCAAGAAGTTCGGCAAGTCGGAGGGCAACGCCGTCTGGCTCGACGGCACCATGCTTTCGCCGTACAAGTTCTACCAGTTCTGGATCAACCGTCCGGACGTGGAGATGGAGAGCCTGCTGAAGGCCTTCACCTTCCTGCCGAAGGCGGAGATCGAGCGTCTGGTCGAGGAGTCCAAGACCAATCCGGGCGCCCGCGAGGCGCAGAAGACGCTCGCATGGGAGGTCACCAGCTTCGTGCATGGCGAGGCCGCCACCCAGGCCGCCATCGACGCCTCCTCCGCGCTGTTCGGCCGTGGCGGCAACCTCGAGGACATCGACGAGGACACGCTCGAATCCGTGCTGGACGGCTTCAAGGTCGTGGATGAGAACGGCGAGCATGCGTTCCCGTCCGCCGTACCCGGCGACCGCGTGATCGACGCCGCACAGGCCGCGGGACTGTTCAAGTCCGCGTCCGAGGCCCGTCGAGCCATCAAGTCCGGTGGCGTCTACCTCAACAACAACCGTGTGGAGGACGAGGAGCAGGTGCTTGGCGAAGGGGACTTCCTCGCCGGACGCTTCGCGCTGATCCGCCGCGGCAAGAAGGCGCTCGGCGCGGTCGAAAGCCGCTGACCGCAACCGTTTCCTCCGGTGGAATCCGCCGGAGGTGATCGAAGGGCGGCGCCACGATGGACGACCGCCCTTTTTCCGAAAGATGACACGTCATTCGAAGCAATGGACTTCGTATCAGAAAGGCACATGAACAATGGCAGAAGGCAACGAGCATTCCGGCAAGTCCTACGGCGGCCATAGGTCCTATGGCGACCGTCGCCCGTCCAACCGCGGCGGCAAGGGCTTCAAGCCGCGCCGTGAAGGTGAGGGCGAGGGCGGTCGTTCCGGTGGTTACCGCAAGTCGTACGGTAACAAGCCGTATGGCAAGTCCGGTGGCTTCCGCAAGGGCGGTTTCGGCGGCCGTCGCGATGGCGAGGGCTTCCGTCCGCGCCGCGAGAGCGACGGCGAAGGCTTCAAGCCGCGTCGCGAGGGCGATGGCGAGGGCGGTCGTTCCGGCGGTTACCGCAAGTCGTATGGCGACAAGCCGTATGGCAAGTCCGGTGGCTTCCGCAAGGACTTCCGCAAGGGTGGTTTCCGCAAGGACGGCTTCCGTCGTGACGGTGACCGTGACTTCCGCCGCGACAATGACGGCGAGGGCGAGTCCGGCGAGCGTCGTGACTTCCACCGTGACTTCCATAAGGGTCCGCGCCAGGGCGGCGACCGTGGCGGTTTCCGCGGCAACGGCGGTCGTTCCGGTGGCTTCCGCAAGGACTTCCACAAGGGTGGTTTCCGCAAGGACGGCGACCGTGACTTCCGTCGCGACCGCGACGATCGCGAGCACGGTGAGGGCGGCGAGGAGCGTCGTGACTTCCACCGTGACTTCCATAAGGGTCCTCGTCAGGGCGGTGACCGTGGCGGCTATCGCGGCAACGACCGTGGCGGATTCCGTGGTGGCGATCGTCGTCATGACGATGGCTTCCGTCCGCGCCGTCGTGAGGATGGCGAGGGCTTCAAGCCGCGCCGTAACGAGGACGGCGAAGGTTTCAAGCCGCGCCGCGAGGCCGGCGAGAACCCGCGTTACCAGCGTCGTGACGACAACCGTCGCTTCGACCGCCGTGACGATCATCGCGATGACCGCCGCGACAACCGTCGCGATGAGGGATACCGCGAGTTCAGCGCGGAGGAGAAGCACGAGTACCGCGAGCAGAAGCGCTCCGAGTACATGAACAAGCCGCGCCGTAATTCGGACGGCACCATGAGCTTCCCCTCGCAGAACCCGTACACCGCCCGTCGCCCCGATGAGCCGAAGATGCCCAAGGGTATGGAGTGGCGCATGCTGTCCACCGACGAGCGCGAGCGTCTGCGCGGCCTGTCCAAGGAGCACGCGGAGAACATCGGCCTGCATATTCTGGCCGCTTATTCGCTGGAGGAGAGCGACCCCGAGGGCGCGCTCGCTCACGCCAAGTGGGTGGCTCGTCAGGCCTCCCGCATCGACTTCGCCCGTGAGACGCTGGCCTTCGTGGCCTACCGTCAGGGCAACTACAAGCTCGCCCTGCGCGAGTTCCGTACCGCATACCGCATGAACGGCTACCCGGATTACCTGCCGTTCATCGCCGACTGCGAGCGTGGCGTGGGCAATCCGAAGAAGGCCGTGGAACTGGCCCTGTCCGATGAGGGCAAGGCGCTGGTCGGCGCGCCGAAGGCCGAGATGTTCCTGGTCTACGCCGGTGCGCTGGGCGATCTGGAGATGTGGGACAAGGCCATTCAGGTGGCGCACACCGTGGGCCGCTCCCAGGGGCTGCCGGGCGAGTACCGCATGCGCGCGGTGCAGGCCGAGCAGAACTTCCTCGAGCAGGCCGGCCGTCTCGACGAGGCCGCCAAGCTCGACGACCTGCTGGATCGTCTCGAGGACCAGTTCGCCGATGAGGACATCGACGAGAACAGCGAGGATGTGGTGATCGACCACGACCTCGACGGACTGACCGACGATTCCGAAGTGCTCGAGAAGCTGGGCATCGACCCGGCCGAGGCGGAGTACGCGCCGGATCTGGAACCGGAATCGGACTACGAATCCGATGACGTGGATGATGATGAGGCCGACGAGGCCGATGGCGACGAAGCATCCGACGAGGGCGAAGATACGTCGGCCGACGCTGAGCAGTCCGAGGATGCTGTGTCCTCCGAGGAGCCTGTCGAGGGCGAGGAAGCGTCGGAAAGCGTTGCCGAGACGGAGAACGGCGAGTCCGATGGGGATGAGTCCGAAGCATCCGATGAAGCCGAGGCGGCTGATACGGACGCTTCGTCCGAGACCGCTGAGACCGAGTCCGCCGCAGCGCCGGCCGACGATGCCGAGTCCTCCGAACCGGCAGAATCCGCGGAGTGACCGGCATGACCCGCTTCCTCAAAGGAACCGACCGGCCGCTCGCCGAGGCCTACGAGCTGGCGTTGCTCGACCTTGACGGCGTGGTCTACCGGGGCAAGAACCCGGTGGAGTACGCCGCCGATTCGATTCGCGCCGCCGAGCAGGCCGGCATGACCATCGAATACACCACGAACAACTCCTCGCGTTTCCAGCACGTCGTGGCCGACCAGCTCAAGGGTTTCGGATTGGACGTCGAACCGTGGCAGGTGATCACCTCCTCGGTGGTGGCGGCCCGCATGGTGGCCAAAGCCGTGCCCGCCGGCGCCAAGGTGCAGGTGCTGGGTGCCGAGCACCTGCGTGAGGAGGCTCGTCGCAATGGCCTGACCATCGTCGATGGGCCGGAAGACCATCCCGATGCCGTCATCCAGGGCTGGTACCCGGAGATGACCTGGCAGATGATGGCCGAGGCCGCCTACGCCGTCGAGCGTGGTGCCTCCTATTTTGTGACCAACCGCGATCTGACCATTCCACGTGAGCTGGGCATCGCCCCCGGCTGCGGCTCGATGATCCGCGCCGTGATCACCGCCACCGGCGTCGAACCGGTGGCCTCCGCCGGCAAGCCCGAGTCGTACATGTACGACGAGGCGCGCGAGCTCAATGCCGCCGAAGGCCATGATCTGATGCCCAAGGAGTCGTCCATCGCCATCGGCGACCGTCTCGACACCGATATCGAGGCGGGCAACCGTGGCGGATACGACTCGTTGGCTGTGCTGACCGGTGTGACCAATCCGACCGAGCTCATGCTTGCGCCGACTCACCTGCGCCCCACCTTTGTGGCTACGGACCTGCGGGCCTTGGGCGAGACCCAGCCCGCGCCGGTTCGCACCGAGGACGGCACCTGGACGTGCCACAAGGCCGACGCATGGTATGAGAACGGACGGGTGCAGGTCAGCGACCCTACCAGCGTGAACGGCCTGCGTGCCGCCATCTGCGCAGCATGGGAGGCCGCGGACAAGGGCGCTCATCTGGACGAGACCACCGTTCCGGTCTTCGATCTCAAGGACTGACCGGGCGAGTCGGGTATCAGCTGAATACAGACGAGGAACCAAAGGGAAACGGAGGAGGGGACGACATGACGCAGAACGGAGAGGGCCGCACCGGAGACGTGGGTAAGCGCATGGACGGTGGCGGCCCGTCCCTCACCGAGCGCTATCCCGAACTGTCCGACATCGCATCCAAGGCGCCCGACGACCAGCTCGAATCATATCGATCCGTGCTCGCGTCGCTTCAGCAGCGGCTCGATGACACCCGCGCATGACCATCCGACTCGACAACCCCACCAAGAGACATTCATGACCGAACAATCGTTGGACCCATCCATGCCATTGGACCGACTGGACATGATGCTGGTCGCCTCCGGGCTGGTCGAATCCCGGGCCAAGGCCCAGCGGCTCATCAAGGCCGGTCATGTGCGCGTGGATGGAGAGACCGTCACCAAACCCTCCTTCATGGTCAAGGCGGGGCACAGCGAACTCGCCGTGGACAAGGGCGACGACTACGTCTCGCGCGGCGCCTACAAGCTCAAAGGCGCGTTCGAGGCGTTCGCCGATGCCGGTCTCGCCGGTCCGCAAGGCTTGGAATGCCTTGATATCGGTGCGTCCACGGGTGGGTTCACCGACGTGCTGCTGCGTGAGGGGGCGGCCAAGGTCATCGCGTTGGACGTGGGGCATGGCCAGCTTGACCCGCGCATCGCCGGGGACGCCCGGGTCATCGAGATGAGCGGTGTGAACATCCGCGAGGTGGAGCCGGACGATCTGCCGTTCCGTCCGCGGATGATCGTTTCGGACGTCTCCTTCATCTCCCTGACCTACGTCATTCCTGTGATTGAGCGCATCGCCGCACCGGGGGCGGACGTGGTGCTGCTGGTCAAGCCGCAGTTCGAAGTCGGGCGCGAGGGACTCGGCAAGAACGGCATTGTGGAGGATGTGTCCCTGCGGCAACGGGCGTTGGATGATGTGACCGACTGCGCACGACGTTGCGGTCTCGACGTGGTGGCCACCGCCGATAGCCCGATAGCCGGCACCCACGGCAACGTCGAATACCTGCTGTATGCGCGCATGCCCGGCGTGCGTACGGAATAAGTCGTGAAACATGCTGTGAAACATGACGTGGCGTACTGGAACCATGCATGCTTCACGGTGGCGGCCCATGGTCGTCGTCCTTCGACGGAAGGAATGCCCTCGCCGCATGGCTTATGTCAGCTCTTACGACTTTGCAGACCATACGGCTGTGATTGCGCAGGCTCTGTGGCGTTGCCGCCTTTCGTGTGTTCCGCTATGGGAGCCTGCTCACTGTCGGGTGACCGCCTGCAGCCGTGTGGCTGATTGCAGCAACGGACACCGATGCGGACGTATCAGGCGGATTTGAGGTGCCGCGCCCGATGGCATCCGCCGTTAAGCAGCACGACGGCGGAACTGGTGTCCAGGCTGAGCTCGGTCGTGCATACCGCGTGCTCCACGAATGAGCCCTCGCGCAGCACGGCCGTATCCGCGTTGAGCAGCTTGCAGTCCAATCTGCCGGCGTCGAGGTCGGCCACCGTCACCGTGCCCGTCCGGGATCGCTCGCCGTATCCATCCATGCCGAATCTGTCGAACATGGCGCTGTGCAACGTGCGGATGGTCAGCGTCCGCCCGTTCACGTCGCCGCTGACCAGCGTGCCGGTGAGCGTGATGGATTCGGCCTCGACATGGCGCTTGCCGACCAGAAGCCCGTTGATGACGATGCTTCCGCTGCACCGGATGTTGTCCCGGCAGCGGAGCGAACCGGTCATGTCGATGGAATCGCATATGAGATCGCCATTGATCTCGATGACGCCCTGACCGGTGATGTGCCGTATATGGCAATTGCGCGAACCATGCACGATGCCATTGTCAAGATTCAGATATTCGCTGGAGATCGCCCCGGCGTCCAGCATGCCGGATACCCGGAGCGTGTGACATCGCACTCCGGCGGCGAATCGGGTGTGCGCCTCGACGGTTATCGTTTCGTGGAATCCGGGGTGTACATATGAGACCATGTCCGGTGGATCGTTCACATCGACTCCCTCGTTGATGCTTGCATACGTTAGCAATACTAACGCATCAATTCATGTAATGCGCGGTAGCGTTCACATTGCGGATTTGAATGCTATCGTATGCAAATCCGCTGGCGCCACGGCAACACATGACGAACCTGGCGGCCAACACTCAGGGTCTACTACTCTTTCCCGCTATTTATGACTATCGGGCTTGACGGTTCGTGTTGTTTGGCTGTCGTACTGTGACGGTTCGGTGCTGGACTTGGGTAATGACGCCGGTTCACACATTTGGCTGTCGGATTTCGCTACATGACTGTCGGACCTCGACGCATGGCTGTCGGACTTCAACCTTTCAGTGTCGGTTCTCAACGGTTGGCTGTCGGATTTCGTACAACATACGTACGAAATCCGACAGCCAACCGTTGAGAACCGACAGTCATTCGTCGAGTTACGACACTGAACCGTCGAAATCCGACAGCCATGGGTGATGGGGGATGGGTGATGGGGAATTTGTCGGCTCGGGCGGTGCGCTAGCCTTGGATGAAGCGGTCAATCTGATCCTGCTTGCCCATGATGATGAGCTCGTCGTTGCGGTGCATGACCAGCTCCCTGGACCCGTACTGGAACTCCTTGCCGGGGGCCTTGAGGCCCACCACGGTCACGCCGTACTTGTCGTGGACCTGCACATCCTCGATGGAACGACCCACCGCGTACATTGGCGTATGGATTTTGACCACGGTGTACGGGCCGTCGATCTCGATGTAGTCGAGGTAGTTGCCGGCCACCAGATGCCCCACGCGCTTGCCGGCGTCCGTTTCGGCATTGATGATGTGCCGCGCGCCGATGCGCTGCAGGATGCGCGCGTGCTCCTGGGAGACCGACTTGGCCCACAGGTCGGAGATGCCGGCGTCAAGCAGGTTGCCGGTGATGATCACCGACGCCTCGATGCTGTCGCCGATGGCTACCACGGCCGTGTCGAACTGCGCGGCGTCAATCTGCTCGATGGCCATCACGTCGGTCATGTCCGCTTGGATGGTGGGCAGATGTGCGGACCAACGGGCCACGATCTCCGGATTCTTGTCGACGGCGAGCACGTCCTGCCCCATCTGGTCGAGAGTGGATGCCACGGCGCCGCCGAACCGTCCGAGGCCGATGACCAGAACGCTTTTGTTGCCGCTTGGTTTCGCTGCCATGATTGCTGCCTTCCTTGTCTGCTGTGTTGCGATGCGATGTTGTAGTATCTCGATATTCCGCGGGCGATGTCCCCGGCCGTTCAGCCGACGATGATGTTCTCCTGTGGATAGCGTATGGGTTCCGGCGCCATGGGCCGGCTGATGGCGTAGGCGATGGTGAGGGGGCCGAGCCGGCCGACGATCATCGCGGCGGCGAGGATGAACAGGCATGCGGGATTGCCGGCGTTGGCCACGCCCACCGAATAGCCGCCCAGCGAGAAGGCGGAACAGGTCTCGAACACGGCGTCCACGAAGTCGCACCCGGTCACGAACATCAGCGCCACGGACCCCACCAGCACCAGGGCGAAGCATGCGGTCATCACCGAAACGGCGGTCATCTGGATGCGGCGGGGGAGACGGCGGCGGAACACCACCACGTCGCGGTGGCCGGTGAACGACGCGCAGCAGATGAGGACGATCACCGCGAACGTAGTCACGCGGATGCCGCCCGCCGTGGAGGAGGAACCGGCGCCGATGAACATGAGGGCGCTCATGAACACCTTGGTCTCGTCGGTCACTTCGGGCACCCAGGAGATGTCGAATCCCGCGGACCGCGGCATCACGGCGGCGGACAGGGCCCTGCGCATCTTCATGCCCGGATCATCGGCCGGGAACAGGGCGCTGTTGCTCCATTCGACCAACAGGAACCACGCCAGCGAGGAGAGCACCAGGATGCCGGTGGTCATCAGGGTGAGCTTGGTGTGCAGCGTCCAGCGCTTCGGGCTCATCCGCCGTCGAGCGCACTGCACCAGATTGAGCACCACCGGGAAGCCGAGCGTGCCGACGAAGGCGCTGAGCAGGATGGGCAGGCCCACGCCCCACCGGTTGATGTGCAGGCCGGTGGCGTCGGGGGTGAAGCCGGTGTTGTTGTAGGCGGAAACGGCATAGAACAGCGCCTCCCACAGCGTGCGGCCTACATTGCCGTGGTTGAGATGAAGCAGATCGGGCAGCAGCAGCACGAAGGTGAGCGCTTCGGCGATGATCGAGGTGCCGAGCACCACGCTGAGCACGCTTTTGATCTCCGACAGCTTGTTGGTGCCCAGCTCGCTGGCGGTGAGCATGCGCTGGGAGACCTTGAGCCGTCGCGAGACGCCGAGCGCCACCATCGAGGCGAAGGTCATGACGCCGAGGCCACCGAACTGGATGGAGAGCAGGATGACCACCTGACCGAACGCGGACCAGTATTCGGCCGTGTTCACCACGGGAATGCCGCAGGTGGACAGGGCCGAGACGGCCGTGAAGAACGCCACGGGGAAATTGGTGAACATCCATCCGCGGGTGGCGAAGGGCAGGAGCAGGAGCAGGGTGACCAGTACGATCAGCGTCAGGAAATACAGTATCGACAGCCGTCCGGGGTGGCTGAGCAACCGGTCGGTCAGCGAGATGCGGCGGATGCGACGGGAGGCGCGTTCCTCCTTTCGGGCGGCGGGATCGCCCGCGTACCACCATGACGGTCCTGCGGAGGATTGTTCGTTGAGGGGGGACTCGTCGAACTGATCGGGCATGAATTCCTGCTTCCTCAAACTGCTTGGACTCGGTGTTTGGCATGGCCGGGCTGGCATCGCATGAGCTGTGCCGCACGTCTGCCATTGTAGGCCGGCGAACCAGAATAATCGACCCGTCGGAATTGGCGGATGGCTACGGTTTCCTCGCGTGGGTCGCCGAATATCGAGACGCGCCCGTCGCATATCGATGCGAACATATGTACGATGGCGGCAAGGCCGGTTAGGATGGTCTAGGAACGCGAGTCGAACCGAGGGGAGGGTCTCATGCCCAGGCGGAATGCGGTGGTGGTGACGCACACCAGGCTCAGGCAGTCCGGCACGGTGGTGGCCGAGGCGGTGAGCCAGTTGCGTGTGGCGGGTTTCGAGGTCACCATCATCGACAACACCGAGGCCCCCGATTTCGGCGTGCAGCCGGCATGCGTGCCCGATGACACGGAAATCGTGGTGGTACTCGGCGGCGACGGCACCATTCTGAGGGCCGCCGAACTCGTGCATTGCACCCAGGTGCCGATTCTCGGCGTGAACATGGGGCATGTGGGCTTCCTCGCCGAGTTCGAGAGCTTCCAGATCGACGAGGCCATCCGCCGCATCGCCGAACACGACTACTCCATCGACGAGCGCATGATCGCACACGTCGACGTCTGGCTTCCCGGCGCATCCGAGCCGATTCAGGACTGGGCGCTCAACGACATCACCCTGGAGCGCGCCGACCGCGGCAAGATGGTGGAGCTGTCCATCCGCGTGGATGACGTGGAGATGAGCTCCTTCGGCGCGGACGGCGTGATCGTCTCCACGCCCACCGGGTCCACCGCCTACGCCTTCTCCGCAGGAGGTCCGATCATGTGGCCGAACGTCAAGGCGCTGCAGCTGGTGCCGCTCGCCGCACACGCGCTGTTCGCCCGTCCACTTGTCATCGGCTCCGGTTCGACCTTCACCATCGACATCCTCGACGATTCCATGTCCGACGGATGGATCTGCTGCGATGGCCGCCGTCAGCGCGCGCTGCCGAAGGGCACGCGCATGGTCGTACGCGAGTCGCGCGACACACTGCGGCTCGCGCGGCTTTCCGGAGTGCCGTTCACGAGCCGTCTGGTCTCCAAGTTCGACCTGCCCGTGGTCGGATGGCGCGAACATGCGCGCGCCGAATCCGGACGACCGGTCAGGCTGTCGAACCACGGTCATGTGTTTCCGGCGGGGGTGAGTGACGGCGCCGGACACGACGTCGCGTCTGATGATGGCGGGAGGGCCGATGCGAACGGTTCCGCGCCCGCCGACGGCGGCAAGGCGGCCGCCTGATGCTGGAAGAGCTCGACATCCGCAATCTCGGCCCCATACGGCAGGCCACCATCACGCCGGCGGCCGGCATGACCGCTATCACCGGCGAGACTGGTGCCGGCAAGTCCATGTTGCTTTCCGCGCTGAACCTCATCTCCGGCGGTCCGGCCGATGCCGGGCGCGTATCGTCCGGCGCGGACGAGGCATGGGCGCAGGGTATTTTCGCCGTGCACGACGATGCGGAAGCGGCCTCGGCTGCGCGGGACGCCGGCGTCGAAGCGGAGGACGGCGAGCTGTTTCTGTCACGTACCGTACGTGCCGCCGGCAGATCCCGGGCCATGCTCGGCGGCAAGGGCGTGCCGAAATCCGTGCTCGCCCTGGTGTCGGGCGAACTGGTCACCATCCATGGCCAGGCCGAACAGCTGAGGATCGCATCGCCTTCGCGTCAGCGCGAGTTCCTTGACCGGGCCGCGGGCGACGACGTCGAATTGGGGGCCTACCGCGAGGCATGGCGGGCGTTGTCCGCCATGGACGAGCGGTTGGCTCGACTGCGCTCGCAGGAGTCCTCCGCGCGTCAACGCGCCGACTACCTACGCGAATCGGTCGAGCACATCAATCAGGTGGACCCGCATCCGGGGGAGGATGACGAGCTCAAGGCGAAACGCGATCGCATCGAGAACGCCGCGGACATCGCCGAAGGGGTGTCCCGGGCGCTTGCCGCGCTCGACTCCTCGCAGATGGACTACGATTCCTCCGGCGAGTCCGCCGGGGCATCCGATTTGCTGCTGCAGGCTGCGCAGGCGTTGCGCGGCATCCGTGCCTCCGGCGATTTCGGGGGGCTCGCGGACCGGCTCGAATCGTTGAACGCGGAACTGCAGGACGTGGTGTTCGCCCTGTCCGGCCATCTGGACGAGGACTTCGGCGACGCCGACCTTGACACCCTGAACGCACGCATCCATGAGCTGGGCGAGCTGACCCGTCGCTGGGGGCCGTCGCTCGCGGACGTCATCGCATGGCGGGACAAGGCCGCATTCGAAATCGAGGACTTGGACGCCTCGCCGGAGAAGCTCGCCGAACTGGAATCGGAGCGCGAACAGCTGTATCAGGCGGCCGTGGAGGCGGCCGGCGTGCTGAGCCGGGCTCGGTCACAGGCGGCCACGCGGCTTGCCGCGCGCGTCACCGCCGAATTGGAGTCGCTCGCCATGTCCGGCGCATCGCTGGAAATTCGCGTCACACCGCGTGCGGAGACGACGGACCGTTGCCCGCTCGACCAGAACGGCGGGGACGACATTGCCTTCCTGTTCACCCCCTACGAAGGGTCGCCGCAGCTGCCGATGGGCAAAAGCGCCTCCGGCGGCGAACTGAGCCGACTCATGCTCGCCCTCGAGCTGTCCGCCGCGGACATGCACGGCGGGGAATCACGCGGTGAAGATGGAGCGAGGAACGAATCGGGCAACGGGTCGCGTGCAGGCTCGAACGCGCCGCTGTCCGATATGACGTTCATCTTCGACGAGGTGGATGCCGGCGTGGGCGGCAAGGCCGCAGCCGAGCTCGGACGACGCCTCGCACGGCTGGCCCGCACTTCGCAGGTCATCGTCGTGACCCATCTGGCTCAGGTCGCCTCCTGGGCGGACAGTCAGTTCGTCGTCACCAAGGAGCCGCCGGATGCGGACGATGACGAGGTCGGCGTCATCACCACCGTGGCCGAGGTCACGCAGGAGGCGCGCGTGCATGAAATCGCCCGTATGCTCTCCGGCAGCGAATCCGAAGCCTCGCTCGATCACGCGCGCGAGCTGCTGGCCGATTCCAAGCTGGGCAACCGGCACTGACCCGAATCGGCGTGATTGTCGCTGGCTTTCCTGGATTCCTTGTCAACAGGAGCCGCCGGCGAATCTCATAGACGAGGAACATCTCGAACACGGACCGAGAGGAGCATCGATGGAACAGCCGACGCAATCCGCACCATCAGCGGAAGCGGCACGACCACGGAAAGCCGCCATCTTCGATCTGGACGGCACGCTGCTCGACTCGATGGGCGTCTGGAACCAGATCGACATCGATTGTCTCGGCAGACGAGGCATCGCGGTGCCCGAGGACTACACCGCCACCGTCGCGTCCATGCAGTTCCGTCAGATTGCCGAATACACCATCGATCGCTTCGGTCTGACGGACACCCCCGAGGCCTTGATGGCCGAATGGGATGAGATGGCGTATGAGGCCTATGCGACCAAGGTCCAGGCCAAGCCGGGGGCGGTGGAATACCTGCGGGAGCTTGCGGCAGACGGCGTACGGCTTGGCGTCGCCACCACACTGCTGCCGAGGCTGCGCGAGGCTGCGCTCCGGCACTTGGGCATGGACGATTCCTTCGACACCATCGTGTCCGTGGACGACGCCGGCGGAGTCGGCAAAGACCATCCGGACATCTACATGCTGGCCGCAGCGCGGCTCGGTGCCGAACCTGCCGACTGCATCGTGTTCGAGGATCTGCTCACCGGCATCCGTTCCGCCAAGTCGGCCGGCATGACGGTCTGGGCGATGTACGACGACTCGTCAGCGGCGGACTGGTCCGAAATCGGCCGTATCGCCGACGGCACCCTCCACGATTTCCACACCGCCCCGCGCACTTGGTAGAGCGCAGGGCGGCGCAGTCCGCTAGAACACGGACTGCAGATCGGCGGAGCGGTTCGACGCGAAGCGCTGGCGTTCCAGCTCCTCACCTTCGCGGCGCTCCACCTCCTCGGCGGAGATGCGCTGCAGCAGCAACTCCACCGGTGCCCGATAGGTCACCTCGTCGTACAGGTGGCCCTCGCGCTCGACCGCCTCGGGGCGGCGTTCGGCCTCCTTGAATCCCAGAGATTCGGCCATATGACGGGCCCGCAGGTTGAACGACCACACCTTCACGATGATCGTCTTGGCGCCGAGCTGGGAGGCGGCGAGCCGGATGCCCAGCTTCATCGCCTGGTTGCCGTAGCCGTGTCCCTGATAGTACGGGCCGATGAGCAACGTCATCGTCGCCTCGCGCTCCGGATCGGTGCATCCCCAGGCGGCGATGTGGCCGATCGGCTGTCCGTTGGCGTCAAGCACCGTACGGCCGAATTGTCGGTCATCGTCAGTGTCGTTGGCGTCATGGAACAGGGCGTCGATCTGTTCGTCGGTCAGCGTCTCGAGCGTGTTGCGGCAGGCGTCGGCGATGGTCTGGTTGTTCCACCACAGTTCGAAGTACGGGTAATCGGTGGGTTCGGTGATGCGCAATGTAACGGCGTTGTCTGGCATGGCTGCTCCCTTCACGGGCATTATAGACACGTCCGATGTTTCGACATTATGCATCCGGCCCGTGCCGCGCCGATGTTCGCCTGTTGTTCATCAAAGGGGTGGAATGGAAGAGGTGAGGCGGACGATTCGCCCGGCGAGGGGCCATAAGCAAGTTGTTAGGGAAACGCCGCGGGGTGTCTTCCCTGCCGTATGACTTTCGTAAGAAACGCACGTCGGCCTGCGCCGCGCCGATACCTTGGAATGAAGGTGTGTCTGGGGGAGAGAGGCGGCCGGGCGATGGAGAATGCGATACTCGTCACGGAAATTCTGTTTGCTATCCTCATTTCCTCGTTCCTGAGCCGGTTCCTGCCGAAGATCTCCACACCGCTCATCCAGATCGCCTTCGGCGTCGCCTGGTACTTCACTCCCGGGCTGCGCAACATCCAGTTCGAACCGGACATGTTCATGCTGTTGTTCATCGTGCCGCTGTTCTATCTGGAGGCGCGCAACATCGACCGCAAGGCGTTGAGCAAGGACCTCAATCTGTCGTTGTCGCTGGCGGTCGGTCTGGTGATGGTCACGATGGCCCTGAGCGGCGTGGCTCTTCATGAGATCTGGCCGGCCATCCCGATGATGGCCGCCGTGGCCATGGGCGCCATCATCAGCCCCACCGATGCGGTGTCGGTGGCCCAGCTGGGCGGCGTCGTGGAGCTCACGCCCCGTCAGCAATCCGTGTTGCAAAGCGAGAGCCTGCTCAACGATCCGGTCAGCCTGGTCGGTTTCCAGACCATGCTGGTGGCGCTCGCCACGGGTTCGTTCTCGCCGGTGGGCTTTGGCTGGCAGGTGTTGATGAGCTTCGTGCTGGGCACGCTGATCGGCGCCGTGGTCGGTTGGCTGTTCGACCGTGTGGTGCTGTTCATGCGCAGCCACAATCTTGAGGACGTCACTACCCGCATGCTCATGGAATGCTTCCTGCCGTTCGGCGTGTATCTGCTTTCCGAGCATGTCGGCATCTCCGGCTTGCTGGCCGTGGTGGCCTGCGGCGTGGTCATCACCTTCCCCCGCACCGGTGTGGGCGGCGATGTGGCCCGCGTCAATCTGGTCTCGAACTCCGTATGGCATTTCGTGGACTTCACGCTGAACGGCATGGTGTTCGTGCTGCTTGGCATCGAGCTGCCCATCGCCATGCGCGCGATCTGGGACGACCCGCGTGTGAACCTCTGGGCGATAATCGGTCTGGTGTTGCTGCTCACTGTGCTGACTTTGGTGTTGCGGTTCGTCTGGTGCGTGGCCACGCTGCGTTGGGCGAAGGATCTGACGACCGGCAAACGTCGCAAAATGACTCTCGAGCGCTGGCATTCGGCCGTGGTCATGACCTTCGGCGGTCCCAAGGGCGCGATTTCGCTGGCGATGGCCTTCTCGCTGCCGTATTCGGTGGACAACGGTGCCTCGGTGCCAGTGCGCAACATCATCCTGTTCATCGTTTCCGGCTATATCGTGCTGTCCATCATCATCTCGAACGTCATGTTGCCGCTGCTCTCGCCCAAGCCCGCCGACACCTCGAAGGAGGAGTGGGCCAAGCGAGACATCGTGATGCTGCGGCGCACCATCGCCAAGATCGTGGACAACGACACCCCGGAGACCCATGCGGCCGTCACCCGTGTGCTCAAGAGCTACAACGACCGCATCGAGCGTGTGGAGGCGAATATGCCTTCCGCGTCGCCCCGCGAGGCGAACGAGCTGCGCATCCGCACGCTCAGGTGGGAGCGCGACTGGCTCACGAAGGCCATTGCGACCCGCGAGAACGTCGTCAACCCCGACGCGCAGACCATCACCCAGCTTCAGGGAGCGAAATACCTGCTCGAACACGTCGACGGTGTGCTGGAACGGCTGGAACCCGGTGAAGGGCGCGGGCGCGGCCTCATGTTCAACATGGCCAAGCTGCGTCGCCGCTTCATGCCGGTCATTCGCCGCTTCTGGGAGGGCATCGCGCGTCGCACGCCGGGGCTGGAGGCCGAGCGGACCCGTGCGATTCGTGAAGTGCAGGTGCCTTTGTACAACGACATCATGGAGCGTCTGCAGGACCTCATCCTCGACCATGTCTACGACGCCGAGCTGGTCGCCGAGCTACTCATCGAATACCGCAGGGCGTTGAACCAGATTCTCGACAACTCGATGTCGCCGCTACATGCGGCGGACAGCGCAAGCATCGAAGCCGTGCGCGCAAGCGCATTGCGCATGGAGCTGGACACCATCCGCGAGATGCTCGAGAACAAGGAGATCACCCGCGAGGATGCGCGGCTCATGCGTTCGAACGTCTACCTCATGCAGGCCGAGTCGGTGGTGTGATCTGGGGTTCGCCGGGGCGCCTCGGGTCGGTCGGTCGGGGATGGGGATTGAACGAGCGGCTGTCAGTGAGGGGAAGAAAAATCGTGGTTCACGCGATGTTGCTTGGGGTGAACCACAATTGGTTAGAAGAAGAATCCTCCCGCTGCTCCGTGACCCCGGTCTATCTGTCTGCGGATATCCTGGTATGCCTGACGGAGTTCAGGGTTTGCCTCGTCCTGGGATTTTTTATCCAAACGACGCTCGACGCTGAAGAATATCGACAGGGTGACACAGAACGCCACTATCAGGATTATGGTGATTATCGTTCCCCATGACATGATGTTCCCCCTATCCGCGGCTGCCGTAGCCGGACCATGCCAGGCATGCTCTCTTTTGCCATTCGGGTGCCTTGGCCTGGAAGACGTTACGGCATGAATCGCTCGAAGGAACCCAGTGGTCATAGCATTGACCGTTAACGTAGAAATCGCATCGTTTCATGATCTGAATACCGGATGAGTGAACTCCTGCGGAAATAGTTGATGCCTGTGCCACGGTGGGGATCGCTGCCGACGCAGCGCATACTAGCGCTAGTGAGGTGATGCCGCTGATAAAACCACGTTTCTTCATGATGACCTCTCGTTCAAATAGACGGTGAACGCTCCGGACAAGACGGGAATCCTCTATTCGAAATATTCAGCAGTGAGTTAGCTCCTCTTAGAGCAGACTACATACATGAAATGATACTCATTGCTTTTAAATCGTCAAGGCCCGGGGCCACTTCAGGGGATAGTCAAAGTGGTTCAACCAGACTGCGGAACATCCCAATGCTATGCTTGCTGTTCCACCGGCGGCGAAGCATGTGGAGGGGCGTCCCCGTCTCCGTCCAGTCCCGTCCCATCGAAGCTGATGAGACCGATCCGCCAGGGCACTCTCCGTTCCCGTTTCCGTCCCGATTCGATGCTCCTGGAAGGTTGTCTCCTGGAAGGTGCTCTGCGCCCTTTTATATCCTTTTTGGAATCTTTTTACATTCTTTTAGGCCCTCCGCAGCCCTACTCTCCCACCTACTCTCCCACCTACTCTCCCACCTACTCTCCCAACGAGTTTCAGAGCGAACCTACACCAAAAGGGGAGGGCCTAATGGTGTCCGCTTTGGCTCCCCTCCCTGAGGGGAGCTGTCAGCGAAGCTGACTGGGGGAGCAGCCCATCGCTCCGCCACGCCCTCCAAATCATCTACCGCCGCACTACTGTTCAACTGTTATGCAACACACCTTGACAGTGCTGCAAAACAGTTATACTGTTATGCATAACAGCTGAACAACCGACGGGTGGGGAGGCTGGAACCCAATCAACACAATCGAAAGGGGCATAGATGAAACTGATCATCTCATCCGTGTCCGGTGAACCGATCTACGAGCAGATCAAAACCCAGATCCGCGCCGCCGTGCTGGACGGCGGCCTCAAGGCCGGCGAGGCGTTGCCCTCGCTGCGCAAACTCGCCAAGGAACTGCGCATCTCCGTACTCACCGTCACCAGGGCGTACAACGAACTGGCCGATGAGGGCGTGGTGCAGAACATCCAAGGCAAGGGCACGTTCGTGATGGACAAGGGCAACGAGCTCATGAAACAGCAGCTCGAGGCCCAGGCCCGTACGAGTCTTGCCGAGGCCAGCCGCGCCGCCAAGGCCGCGGACATGTCGCTGGAGCGGCTGGGGGAGATGCTCGCGGAGGAGTACCGCGCAAACTGACACATACGCATGCACAAGCGAATGCGGCGAAACTGGTGAAAGGAGCATGGTGATGACCGCCATCACACCACAATCCGCGCCGACGGCACTGTCCGTCACCGGCGTGACCAAGCACTATGATTCCGGCTTCACGCTGGACGACGTGACCTTCGACCTGCCCGCCGGGTACATCATGGGTCTCATCGGCCCGAACGGCGCCGGCAAATCCACACTCATCAAGCTCATCCTCAACATGATCCACCGCGACGCCGGCGACATTCATGTGCTGGGCCTTGACAACCTCGCATACGAGGAGGCCGTCAAGGAACAGCTGGGCGTGGTGTTCGACTCCAGCTATCTCCACGAGCAGTGGAAGGTCAAAAACATCGAACGGGTCGTGGCGCCGCTGTACCCGGCATGGAACCATGACCTGTACCAGCGCCGTCTCGCCGAATTCGGACTCGCAGGCAAAGGCAACGGCGGCAAGCTCGTCAAGGACCTCTCGCGCGGCATGCAGATGAAGCTCATGCTCGCCATCGCGTTGAGCCACGACGCCAGACTGCTCATCCTGGACGAGCCGACCAGCGGCCTGGACGTGCTGGCCCGCGATGAGCTCATGGACCTGCTCCACGCCTATATCGAGGACGGTGAGCATTCGGTGCTCTTCTCCACGCACATCACCGCAGACCTCGAGCGTGCCGCCGACTTCATCACCTACATCACCGGCGGCCGCCTGTATTTCACCGGTCCCAAAGACGAATTCGAGGAGTCGTTCACGCTGATCAAGGGTGGCCCGGACGAACTCGCGCAGCTGCCCGCCGGCATGGTGCTCGGCTCGCACACCTATGAGACCGGCTTCGATGCGCTGGTCCGCAGCGAAAATCTTGCCGCCGCCATGCGCGCGGTGCCGGGGCTCGTCACGGAACGCGCCTCCATCGACGACATCATCCGACTGACCAATACGCGTCACACGAGTGGGGAGGTGCTCTGATGGACGGGATGGTTCGACGTGCGTCTGCCGAGGCTCGCACTGAGATGCGTACCGGAGCATCTGCAAAAGTGCGCACCGATATCGGTGCCGGCAGAGGCGGCGGCGTGCGCGCCACATGCCGCGCGCTGGCATCCGCGTTGCGGGTCGATCTCAACTATCTGTTCGGCGATGGCGTGATGCAATATCCGATCATGTTCCTGATGCCGTTCGCGTTCCTCGTGGTGTTTCAGGACAGGGCCTTCATCGAGGACTTCGGATATACGCTCGCCGTTTCGATGGAAGTGTTCTCATGCACGGCGCTGATCGTCTCGATGGCGGTCGTCGATGTGCAGAGCGGCTACCGTCTGCGCGCGCTGATGCCGGTCGTGCGGCGCACACAGGTACTGGCGCGTTACGTCATGGGTGTGGCGCTGGCCGTGCTCGCCTCCGTGATGATCGTGCTGCTCAATCTCCTGCAGTCGTATGTGATATCCGACTGGTCGGTCATGGCCAATATGCCGACGGCCGGGTGGGGGCTGCTCATCGTGCTGCTCGTCGTGGCCGTATACGTACCGCTCAGCTACCTGTGGAACAGCGCCAATGGATTGCAGGTGAGTCTCTTGGTGCTGTACCTCGTGTTCGTGGTCGGAATCATGGCGTGGAGCGAAATATCGGGCGGAATCACCTCCGGTATGCTGCACGCGTTCGGATTCGCGTTCCCGCATATGGCGTTGTTCGCGGTAGCTGCGGTGGCGGTGACGCTTGCGATTTACGTGGCCTCCTACCTGATCAGCGTGCGCATCTACCAGCGGAAGGAATGGTGATCGCCATGAACAAGGCTGCTGTTCCCCTCGCCGGGGCCGCTTCCCGGTCCTCATCCCGCAGACCCCTGTGGCAATCCGCTTTGGCTCAGCTGCGGCTTGACGCCACCCGCGTCGGGTCGTTCGGGCCGGGCGATGTGCTGCTGTTGCTGGGCGTGGTCGCGATTTCCCTGCTGCTTGCTGTGCTGACGAAATTCGCTGGCATGGATGTCCGTGTGGCCAGCGGGCTGATCGGCGGCATTACCGGACTGTCCGCGGTGGCGGGATGGTCGATGGCTCTGGGGCCGAGCGTGATGGAGGACCAGAACGGTCATCGCGCGATGGCCGGGTTGGTTCCAATCGCCCGCACCCCGCAGGTGATCGGCAGGTTCTTCTACCTGCTGTATGCCGCGGCTTTGTGGAGCGTGACGATCGGCGTGTGCAATCTCGTTTTCGACGCGCTGCTCAAAGGCGGTGCGGATTTCTCCGACTTCTTCGCCCCGTGCGCGACGGTGTTCGCGGCAGTGGTCGTATTCGGGTCCATCATGCTGGCGTGCACCTATCGTTTCGGCGTCAGGCAGCTGATGATTGTGGCGGCCGTCATCATGGGCTCCCTTTACCTGCTGATGGCGCTGCTCTCCTTCCTGCCGGTCGCATGGCAGTCCGTCATCCTGACGGTTTTCGAGTTCCTGTCGGTGCCGTGGCATGCCGTGTTGGTCGGTGTGGTGCTCTGCGTCGTCGCATACGGCGCGTCCCTGTTCGTCGCCATCCGTATCTTCAATGCCAAGGACCTGTGACGGCACTCAATCCCGCCGAAGCCCG